>JAIBBQ010000075.1 GCA_019694595.1 Myxococcaceae bacterium | reverse complement strand
GCACCGCGCGGCGCGGCACGGCACCGTCACCGCGCTCACGGCGGGGCCGTCGGGCACCTGGCTGGGCAGCTACACCGCGCCTCCCACCGTGCCCGCGGGCGACGAGGTGCTCTCGGTGTGCCCCGACGAGGCGTGCACCTCGCCGCTCGCGCAGCGCACCCTGTCGCTCTCGTTTCCGCGGCCCCGCTTCGCGCTCAAGGCCGGCGTGGGCGGCCGCTTCAACGGCGGCGCGGTGGCCTCGCCGCTCGGGCAGCTCACCCTGGGGGCGACGCGCATTCCCGGGGCCAGCTGGCTGCAGCTCGAGCTGCGCCTCGGCCTCTTCGGCGCGCGCGCCGCGGTGCCGGTGGGCGCCGAGACGCTGAGCGCGTCGGCGGTGCTGGTGCCGCTGTCGCTCGCCGCCGGGGCGGGCTTCGAGCTCGGCCGCGTCCGCCTGCGCGGCCTGGTCGGCGTGGGCACGGTGGTGGGGAGCCTGTCCTTCAACGGCGCTGCCGAGACGGCCACCAGCCCGGCGCTCGAGGTGCTGGCCACCGCGGCGCTGCCGCTGGGCCCGGGCGCACTGGAGCTGGAGCTCGGCTACCTGGGCGCGGGCCTCACCACCGCGCATGCCACGCTGCAAGCCGGAGGCATGGGCCTCACCTTGGGGTACCGTCTCGGCCTCGGCGGCCCGCCATGATTCGCACCACGCTCCGCACCCAGCTCGTGCTGCTGCTCAGCGCCATGCTGGTGCTGGCCATGGGCACCTTCCTCTGGCTCGCCACCCGGGTCATCTCCGCCGACAAGCTGGCGTCGGTCTACGACGTCAACGCGCTCCTCGCCGGCGCGGTGTCCGCGCAGGTGGAAGCCGGCCTCGACGCGCTGGCCGACAAGCTGCGCTACTTCGGCACCGAGCACGCGCTCACCGAGCCCGGCCTCGAGCGCAAGAGCCGCGCGCTCTTCGACGCCGACGACGACCTCCTGGCGCTCGAGGTGTGGCGCGAGGAAGCCGGCACCTGGAAGCGGCGCTTCACCTTCACCGACGACGCCCGGCTGGCGGCGCTCAACCTCTCGGCGGCGGACATCGAGAAGGCGCGGGCGGCCACCCCGGTGCCGCTGGCGGCGGTGCTGGCGCAGGGAATCCTGGTGCAGAACGCCTCGCAGCCGCCGGACCTGGCGCTGGTGCGGCTGTCGGCCGCGGTGCCGCGCGAAGGGCTGGTGGTGACGGCCGAGCTGCGCCCGGAGCGGCTGCTCTCGGTGGTGGGGGCCTCGGGGCTCTACCGGGTCTTCCTGGTCGACGGCGACGGCCGGGTGCTGGCGCACGCCCAGCCCGAGAAGGTGCTGTCCCACGAGGACGTGTCGAGCAACCCCGTGGTGCGCGACGCGCTCGACGCCAAGGTGGCCCGCGGCACCCGCGAGTACACCGCCGAGGGCGGTGACGTGGTGGCGAGCTGGGCGCGGCTCGAGCGCGCGGGCATCTCGGTGGTGGTGGAAGCGCCCCGCCGCGAGGTGTTCCGCGCGGTGAAGGAGCTCTCGCAGAAGTCGGCGCTCTTCGCCGCGGCGGTGCTCTCCCTGGCGGTCATCGCCGCCGTCTTCTTCGCCCGCCGGGTGGTGGCGCCGCTGCGCACCCTGCAGGCGACGATGGACCGGGTCTCCCGCGGCGAGCTGGGCGTGGAAGTGCCGGTGGGCACCCGCGACGAGGTGGGCGCGGTCGCCGAGGCCTTCAACCTGATGAGCCGCGAGCTGCAACGCCGCAGCGACGAGCTCGACGTGCGCAACGCGCAGCTGGTGCAGAGCGAGAAGCTCTCGGCCATCGGCGAGCTGTCGGCGGGCCTGGCGCACGAGGTGAAGAACCCCATGGTGGGCATCGTGGGCTTCTCCCAGCTGGGCCTGGAGTCGACCAGCATGGACGAGGCGAAGGAGTACTTCCGGCTCATCGACTCCGACGCCCAGCGGGCCAACGGCATCCTCCAGCGGCTGCTCGACTTCGCGCGGCCGCCCGACGTGGAGCGCGAGCACCTCGACCTCAACGAGGTGGTGGACGCCTCGCTCAAGCTCTGCGCGCACCAGATGCAGCTCGCGGGGGTGAAGGTGCACACCTCGCTCGCGCAGGGGTTGCCGGGCATCGAAGGCAACAGCAACCAGCTGCGGCAGGTGCTGCTCAACCTGATGATGAACGCGGCGCAGGCGATGGAGTCGTCGACCGAGCGCAAGCTGACGGTGGAGACGCTCGCCGACCCGCCCGACGGCGTGGTGGTGCTGGTGAAGGACACCGGCCCCGGCATCGCCCCCGAGGTGCGCGACCGGCTCTTCCAGCCCTTCGTCACCTCCAAGCCGCGCGGCAAGGGCACCGGCCTCGGGCTGTCGGTCTCCCGCAGCATCATCCAGGAGCACGAAGGCGAGCTGTCGGTGCTGAGCGAGCCGGGCTTCGGGGCCACCTTCGTGATTCGCCTCACCACCCGGCCGCTGCCCAAGAAGCCGTCGCGCCCGTCGGGGCCGGTGCCCATCGTCTAGGGCGTGGCGACCGGCCCGCTGCGGAAGCGCTCCAGCGGCCGGCGCACCAGGAAGGCGAGCACCACCGCCCCCACGCAGAGCCCGAAGCCCAGCGCGAAGTGCAGCTCGTAGCCCAGGCGCGCCGCGGACAGGCCCGAGAGCGCGTACGCCCCGCCCTGGGCCACCACCACCGCGGAGGCCTGCACGGTGTAGTCGGTGCCCTCGAGGCCGGGGCGGCAGGCGTCCATCATCCAGGTGAAGAGGACCGCGGTGGCGGCGCCGCTCGCCAGGTGCTCGACGATGCAGGTGGCGACGAGGCTCGGGTACGCGCCGTGGGCGGCGACGTACCACCAGCCGAGCATGGTGGCGGCCTGGGCGAGCCCGAAGAGCCAGAGCGCGGCGCCGCGGCCGAGGCGGCCGACCAGCGCTCCGCCCCCGAGCGCTCCGGCGAGGCCGGCGGTGAAGCCCACGGTGCCCAGGAGCTCGCCGATGTCGGTGAGCGTGGCGCCGTGGTCGACCAGGAAGGCGCGCAGCACGCCGGTGCCGAGCGACTCGCCGGCCTTCCACACCACCAGCAGCAGCACCCACGCCGCGGCGCCGTCGCGGCGGAAGAAGGTGGCCACCGCGGCGAGCGTGGGCCGGGCCTTGGGCACCTCGCCCGCCGGCTCGCGGAAGAGCAGCACCGGCACGGTGGCCAGCGCGACCAGGCCTGCCATGAGCAGGAAGGTGAGGCGCCAGCCCAGGCGGTCGAAGAGCACCAGCATCGCCGAGCCGCCGACGATCATCCCCACCCGGTACCCGGCGAGCTGCACGCCGTTGCCGGCGCCGCGCTCCTGCTCGGACAGCATCGCCACCGCGAGCGCGTCGGTGGGCACGTCCTGGGTGGCGGCGAGCACGTTGGTCACCACCACCGCCGCCATGAGCACGCCGAGGCCGGGCCCCTGTGGCTCGAGAAAGGCGAGGCCCGCGAGGGTCAGCGCGGCGAGCGCCTGCAGGGGAAGAATCCAAGCCTTGCGGCGCCCGGGCTTGCCGGCGCCGGTGCGGTCGACCAGCGGCGCCCAGAGGAACTTGAAGGCCCACGGCGCGGCGAGCAGGCTCGAGAGGCCGATGTGCTCGAGCGAGTAGCCCCGCTGCCGCATCAGCGCCGGCAGCGCCTGGGAGAAGAAGCCGAACGGCAGCCCTTGCGAGAAGTAGAGCGTGCTCAGGAGCCACAGCTTCCCGAGCGTGCGCCGCATGGGAGAAAGGCTACTTTCCGCCGGCGATCTTCTTCGCCTCGGCGAGGAGGTCGTCGGCGCCCGCGTGCAGGCCGACCCAGCTCACCGTGTTCTCGCTGCGGGCGAAGAGCGACTTGCCCACCTGCGCGAGCTCGAGGAAGCCCTTGGTCTCGCCCTTGCCGCGGTAGTCGATGCGCACCGCCACCTTGGGCTCGCCGCCCTCGGGCAGCTCTCCTTCGCCCAGCACGTCGGTGACGATGAGCCGGCTCCACACCTTGTCGTGCCAGTTGCGCGCCAGCTCGTCGGGCTTGTCGGGCGCGTCCTTGGGCGAGAGCTTGGTGGTGGCGGGGATGTCCGCGTCCTTCTGCAGGTACGTCTTCGCGCTGCCCTCGGCGGTGACGGTGAGCTCGTCGACGGCCGCCGCCTTGAAGGCGTGCAGGCGGCGCTCCACCAGCGCCGCGCTCGACGGCTCGAGCTCGGCGAAGAGCACCCCCGACATCAGGAACACCTCGCCCGACTTCTCGTCGCGCAGGTACGTGCCGATGGTGGCGGTGTCCGGCTTGCTGACGGTGAAGACGCGGCTCTGCCCCGAGACGGTGACGGTGAGCTTGCGCTCGCTGCCCTCGAGGCCGACTTCCTTGAGCTTGTCCGCGGCGAGCACCCCCAGCGCGCGCGAGGCCTCGAAGGGCGTGAACTTCTCGTAGAGCTTCTCGGCCCGCTCGCCCGCATACACGGTGCGCGGGGCCTTGGGCTTCTCCGGCGCTGCGGCCACCACCACGCCAGCGTCGGCGGCGCCGCCGTCGCTTTGCCCCGCATCGGCCTGGAACGCCGTCGGCAGCGGCTTCGGCGGGAAGCTCGCCTGGGTGAGCAGGAAGCGCTCGCCCTTCTTGAAGAGCTCGATGGAGTTGCGCCCGTCTTCGTAGCGGACCTTGTCGAGCTTCGACTTCGAGGCGTCGACGACGGTGACCTGCGCGTCGCTGCCCGTCGTCTCCTTGGGCCCCTGCCAGGTGGCGTAGGCCGCGACCAGCGCTCCGGCGGCGAGCGCGCCCTGCACTGCGAGTCCTCGGGCCTTCACGGCTTGGCCTCCTTGGCCTTGGCCGGTGCGGGCCGCGCCTCGCGCTTGCTCTTGCGGCGCAGCGAGAAGCCGAGGCCGAGCACCGCGGCCGGCACCAGGAAGGTGGTGCCGAAGAAGATGACGGCGTCGCCCTGGGCGGTGCGCATGAGCGGCGTGTCGGTCTCGCTGTTGGTGGTGCCGGTGAGCGCCTCGTCGCCGACCAGCCACTTGAGGCCGTCGATGACGAAGTACTGGTTGCCGCGCGCCTGGGCGAGCACGTCGTCGGCGACCGCGTCGGAGTCGGCGAGCACCAGCGCGCGCATCTCCTCGTCGGGCTTGGTGGCGGTGCTCTTGCGGCGGGTCACCGCGGCGCCGAGGCCCCAGGCCTGACGCTTCTCCTCGGTCTTCTCGTCGAAGGTGAAGTTCGCGTTCTGGTCGTTGAAGGTGTTGGCTTCCGCCCGCACCAGGAAGTCGACCGCGAGGTCGGCGGAATGCACCTTGAGCTCTTCCAGCGGGCCCGCCCCCACCAGGAACATGGGCAACGTCTGGCGGCCGTTGGTGGACACCGCGGGGTGGGAGCTGAAGCTGCGGGTGACTAGCACGGTGCGGTCGGCGGTGGTGTGGGTGCCGCCGGCGAAGACCACGTCGTTGGCGAGCAGCTTGGTGCCCAGCGAGAGGCCGAGCGGCTTGAGCAGCTCCTCGAAGTCCTTGCCGGGCTCGGGGTCGAGCGCGAGGAAGAGCTTGCCGCCCTTCTCGGCGTACGCGGCGAGCGCCTGGGCCTCGGGCTCGGAGAAGCGCTCCTGGGGCCCGAGCACCATCACCGCCGCGGCGTCCTTGGGAATCTCCTTCGCCAGGCCTTCGGCGGCGGACAGCGTCTTGAGCTCGTAGTTCTGCGCCTTGAGCGCGCTGCGCAGGATCTCCACCGGCGAGCGCTGCGCCGCGGACGCGAAGGAATCTTCCCCCCGCTCTCCGTGGCCCTGCGTCAGGTACACGGTGCGCTGCGAGCGGGCGACCTGGAGCAGCCGCTTCTGCACCTCGGCGTCGAGGCCGCGCAGCTGGGACCGGGCGCGCTCGAGCTCGACGCCCACGTAGTACGACTCGTGGCGCGCGCCCTTGGCGACCACGAAGAGGCCGTTGCCGTTGGCCTGCAGGGCCTTGGCCTTCGCGGGCTCCAGCGCGTGGTCGTAGCGGTGCACGGTGAGCTTGGGGCTCGCCGCCTTGAGCTCCTCGAAGTAGCTCTCGACCTGGTCGGCGACCTCGTTGACCGGGGGGAAGAAGAGCGTGACCTCGAGCGGCTCGTCGACGCTCTGCACCAGCTTCTTGGTGGCCTCGCCGGGCCGGGTGGTGCGGAAGTACGAGAAGTCCTTCTTCACGTCGTGACCGCTCACCACGTACTGGGTGGCCACCGCGAAGATGACGACCGCGGCCAGGCCCAGCCCCGAGAACAGGGCGTCGCGCACCCGCTGCAGCTCGAGCTTGGGCGCGTTGTCCATCGACAGCCAGGCGAGCTCCATGGGCCAGGTGGGCAGCAGGCCCACCAGCAGCACCGCCGGCCACAGCGCGGCGAGCGCGCCCGCGAGCTTGGGACTCGTCGCGTCCAGCGCGGCGCCGTCGAGCTTGGCGAAGACGTCGGACTGCGCGAAGTACATCGCCACCGCGGCGAGCATCACCAGGTAGAGGCCGAGGAAGGCGCGCTCGACCTGGGCGCCCTGTGCGCCGCGCTCCCCGCGCGACGCGGCCATGCGCATGCGCACCGCGCGGGCCACCACCGCGGCGACGAGCACCAGGACCCCGAGGCCGGTGACGCCGGGGCGCAGCGGGCCGCCGCCCAGCACGCGCTCACCGCCCCAGAGCAGGACGAGCGCGGTGTTGATGACGAAGAAGAAGGGCCAGGAGAACTGCATGGGTTACCTCCACCGCCGCGACTCGAGGACCCGGGTGGCCGCGAAGAGCGCCACGTAGGTCACGAGAGCGAAGTAGGCGACGTGCTTGAGCTGGACCAGCCCGTCCTGGAACGGCTTGAAGTGCGAGTACCAGGCGAGGCTCTGCACCGCGTCGGTGAGCGGGCGGTCGGTGACCATGGCCATCAGCCAGGCGACGGTGAGCGCCACCACCATCACCCCGGAGAGGATGGCGGCCAGCACCTGGCTCGAGGTGAGGGACGAGCCGAAGGTGCCCACCGCGAGCGACATGCTGCCGACGAGCAGGAGCCCGAAGTAGCCGGCGAGCAGGTGGCCGAAGCTGACCTTGCCGTACACCATGACGATGGCCGGCATGTAGAAGCTCGCGAGCAGGAACACCGCGAGGAAGCCGAGCGCGGAGAGGTACTTGCCGACGACGATCTCCGCGTCGGTGACCGGCGACGAGTACAGCAGCTGGATGGTGCCGGTCTGCCGTTCCTCGGCGAGCAGGCGCATCGAGAGGAACACCGAGCAGGTGATGGTGAAGCCCGAGGAGATGAAGAAGAAGCTCGAGAGCACCTCGGCCGACGGGGTGCTGTTGCTCTTGAGCGCGTAGGCGGTGAAGAAGAGCCCGTCGAGCAGCAGCACGCAGGCGATGATCACGTACCCGCTCATGGTGCGCAGGTACGCCGCGAGCTCGCGCCGGGCGATGAGGAGAATGGCGTTCACGACTTCGCCTCCTTGCCGCCGATGACCTTGAGGAAGATGTTCTCGAGCCGCGCCTGCACCTTGTCGATGCGCAGCACGCCCTGCCCTGCGGCGACCAGCGCCTTCACCACCTCGGGGCGGCGCACGGCGTCGACGCGCACGCGCAGCACCACGCCGCCGTCGCGCCTGGCGACCACCTCGGCGGGTCCGAGCGCGGCGAGCGCTTCCACGGCGCCGGTGGCGGGCGCGACCAGTTCGACCTCGACTTCCTCGGCCTGACCGCTGGACAGCTTGGAGGCGAGCTCTTCCTCGGTGCCCTGGGCGACGAGCTCCCCGCCCTGGATGACGAGGAGCCGGTCGCAAACCTGGGAGATCTCCGAGAGGATGTGGCTGGAGACCAGCACCGTCTGCTCGCCCTTGAGGTGCTTGATGAGCTCGCGCATCTCGACGATCTGCACCGGGTCGAGGCCGGACGTCGGCTCGTCGAGGATGAGGAGCCGCGGCTTGTGCACCAGCGCCTGGGCCACGCCGACGCGCTGCCGGTACCCGTGGCTCAGCGCCGCGATGGGGGTGTCGTCCATCGCGGAGAGGGCGCAGCGCTCCTCGGCTTCCTTCACCCGGGCGGCGACCAGGGTGCGCGAGACGCCGCGCAGCTCGGCGACGAACGACAGGTAGCCGCCGACGGTCATCTCCTCGTAGAGCGGCGGCGTGTCCGGCAGGTAGCCGATGCGCTTGCGGATCTCGTGCGGCTCCTTGGAGACGTCGAAGCCGTCGATGACCACCCGGCCCGAGGTGGGAGAGAGCACGCAGCCCAGCACCTTCAAGGTGGTCGACTTGCCGGCGCCGTTGAGGCCCAGGAAGCCGATGACCTCGCCCTTCTCGATGGAGAAGGTGAGGTCTTTGATGGCGGCGTGCTCGCCGTAATACTTGGTGAGCCCTTCGACGCTGATCATGCCGCGCGATTTAGGCCGCCGTGCGCGTGAGTCAAGCGGGGTCTGCGACCGGGAATCGATTGTCGCCGTCAGGCGTTGGGGGCGCTCGCCCTGGGGGCGGGCCACAGGCAGGTGACCACGAGGCACGCCAGCAGCACCGCCGCGGTGAACCCCGACGCCTCGGGGCCGAAGGCGCCGCCCGCGAAGAAGCCCGCTTCTGGCGCGACCGCGTGCACCAGCGCGCGCGCGGGCTCGAGGCCGCTCACCGGAGTTCCGAAGACGAAACCTTCTCCGAAGTTCCACGCCAGGTGCACGCCGATGGCGGGCCACAGCGAGCCGGTGCGCACCGTGAGCGCGCCGAGCCACCAGCCGACGAGGGCCACGTTGGCGGCGGCGAGCGCGGAGGCGTTGGGGTTCGACAGGTGCAGAAGCCCGAAGATGGCGCCGCTCACCGCGACGGCGATGGCGGGCCGGGTGCCGCGCGCCAGCGCCTGGAAGCCCAGGCCCCGCACCAGGAGTTCTTCTCCCACCGCGGTGGGGCCGAGGCAGACGAGCTGCTGGAGGCCGGCGCCGACGAGGGCGAGTGCGCCGTCGTGGCCCCACTCGAGCGACCCGCCGACGAGGGCGGGCACCAGCGCGCAGACCGCGATGGCGGCGAGCCCCAGAGCCAGCCCCGGCCCGAGCCAGCGCGCGCCGGTCTCCACGCCCACGCGCTCCTGGAGCATCAGGCGCAGCAGCACTGTGGGGGCGCCGGCGGAGCCGAGCATGGCGACGGAGGTGAAGAGGAGGTGCGGGTCGTCGAGCCGCATGGGCGAGCGTGGGCCCAGCCCGAGGAAGAAGACGAGGCCGCTGGAGACGGAGACCAGGAAGGTGGCCATCGCGGCGAAGATCGCCACCACCCACCCGGAGCGCAGCCGGCCGGCATCGTCGAGGAAGAGCTCCCGCATCGGGCAGCGGCGGACTCAAGCCCGAAAGGGCATTTCAAGTCACCGGTGCGCTCGTGGTACCTCGGCCGTCGTGGACGCGCTCCTCGACCAGGCGGTGGGCCTCTTGCGCGCGGGCGGCGTGGTGGGCCTGCCCACGGAGACGGTCTACGGCCTGGCGGCGCTCGCCTCGCAGGAGCACGCGGTGCGCCGCATCTTCGCCATCAAGCGGCGGCCGTCGAACCACCCGCTCATCGTGCACCTCGCGTCGGCGGACGCGGTGGACCGCTGGGCGAAGAACGTGCCCGACGTGGCGCGCACCCTCGCCCGGGCCTTCTGGCCTGGCCCGCTGACGCTGGTGCTCGAGCGCACCGCGGTGGCCAGCGACGCGGTGACCGGCGGGCAGGACACGGTGGCCTTGCGGGTGCCGGACCACCCGCTGGCGCTGGAGCTCTTGCGGCGCCTCGACGACGGGCTCGCGGCGCCGAGCGCCAACCGCTTCGGGAAGCTCTCGCCGACCACGGCGCAGCACGTGCGCGACGACCTCGGCGCCGACGTCGACCTGGTGCTCGACGGCGGACCGTGCGCGGTCGGGGTGGAGTCGACCATCGTGGACTGCTCGAAGGGCGCGCCGCGGGTGCTGCGGCCCGGCGGAGTGAGCGGGCAGGCGCTGGCGGCGGCGCTGGGGCACGAGGTGCCGGTGGCGGTGGCGAGCGACGTGCGCGTCCCCGGGGCGCTGCCCTCGCACTACGCGCCGCGGGCCGGGCTCATCCTCACCACCGCGGAGCGGCTCGCCGACGAGGTGGCGCAGCGGCAGTCGTGGGGCGCGCAGGTGGCGGTGCTGAGCGCCGGAGCGCCGCCGCTGCCACCGGGGACACTGCTGCACGCCTGGAGCGCGGACCCGGCCGAGGCGGCGCGCACCCTCTACGCGGCGTTGCGCGAGCTCGACGCGCGCGGGGTCGACGTCGTGGTGGCGGTGCCTCCCGCGGAGGGCGGGCTCGGCCAGGCGGTGCGGGACCGGCTGCAGCGGGCAGCCGCGCCGCGCGGCTAGCGGCCCTCGACGCTGGCGTGCTCGAGCACGACACCTTCGACCGCGGACGCGCCGGGGACGGTGACCTTGACCTCCACGGGCCTGGGGCCCCACCACTGGCGGATGCGCCAGAAGCCCTTCACCGCGAAGGTGAAGGTCACGGTGTCGATGGGCGCGGCGGGCTTCGCTTCCCCCGAGAGGTGAACCACGAGCTGCTCCCGGGAGCCGGGGATGCAGCTCGACGCGTCGCAGGACACCTGAGGTGGCGCGAGGAAGAGCATCAGGCCCTTGCCGTACTCGACGGGCTCGACGGTCAGCTCGAGGAGCCCAGGGCCGACCTCCCGCTGCGCCACGACCTTGGCCTGGTGGGCGAAGCGAGCGCCCTTGGCGGTCTTGAGCAGCTCGGGCGCAGGGCACCAGGTGCGCATGAAGGCGGGGAGCGAGGGCGCGCAGGCGCCGGTCGCCGCGGCGAGGAGGCGCACGGGGTCGAGCGTCTCGGCCTCGAGGGCGACGGGGGTCCGATCCTCGGCGCTGGAGGCGAAGGCGAACAGCGCGACGGCGAGCGGAAGGCGCATGACGGCCGCGTTGTACACCGCGCGGGCGAACGAGGTTCCTCCGCGAAGCGCCTCGGCGCGAACGGTGAGCGCGGCGACGGGCGTCGACGCCTCCACGCGAGGAAGGCCTCATCGCGGCAAAGGCATGAGGAGGGGGCCTGGTCCAACCACCGCTGGTCACGAGGGCGCTCGTCCACCGCTCCCGCGGCGGACTGGCCACACCAAGGCGGGCCGGGTCGGTTTTCTCGCTACACCAAACATGATCCCATCAATGCTATAAAATCCTATCAAATCTTGCGCGTATGAGCTCAAGTTTGGTGTCACCAAAAGACCAGGTCCGGCCGGGGCTCCTCGCCGTGCGCCCCACGAGCCCCCTGCCTCGGCCCACGTCTTGAAACTTCCCTCATCTTCGGCGCGCCGGCACCTGGCCGTCTGCTGCGCCGCCGCGCGGATTCCTCGCCCCCTCAGATCCACCCCAGCGCCTGGTAGCTGTCGGCGCTGCGCTTGATGCTCGCCTCCAGCGTCCACGCCGGCCGGTACCCCAGCCGGCTCTTCGCCTTCTCGATGCTGCAGGTCCACCCGGGCGCGAGCAGCTGCCGCGCGAGCTTGCGGTTGAGCGGCAGCCGGCGCCCGCTCACCGTGCTCACCAGGTCCGCCGCGCCGGCGAGGGCCCTCAGCACTCCCTCGGGCAGCGGCACCACCCGCGCCTTCACCCCGATGTACTCCGCGATGTGCTGCATCAGCTCGGTGAGCGAGGTGGTCTCCTCGCTGGAGGCGAAGAACGCCTCCCCCACCGCCTCCGGCCGCTCGGCCTGGAGGATGAGCTGCGTCACCACGTCTTCCACGTCGACCATCGACAGCGGGCGACGCGGGCCGCCGAGCTTCAGCACGATGCCCTTCTTCACCAGCCTGAAGAACGCCAGGTTCTCGCGGTCGCCCGGCCCGAGGATGCGCGACGGGCGAATGCTGGTGACCTCGAAGTCCCGGCCGTAGCCGAAGGCGATGACCTCCGCTTCCGCCTTCGACTCGCCGTACCACTCCTCGGGCGCGAGGGCGTCGTCCTCCCGGCGCGGCCGTTCCAGCGTCGACGGCCCCGCGGCCGCGAGCGAGCCGCACAGCACCAGCCGCCGCGCGCCCGAGCGCTTCATCGCCTCGCACACGTTCCGGGTGCCCTCGGCGTTGACCTCGATGAACTCCTCGCGGCGCGCCGCCCTGCGAATTCCCGCGAGGTGAAAGACCACCTCCACGCCCTCCAGCGCGCTCGGAAGCGTCGCCGGAGCGGTGATGTCCCCCTCGGCCCGCTCGTACGCGAGCCCGTCGAGGGCCGAGACCGAGCTTCCCCCTCGGAGGAGGCAGCGCACCAAATCTCCCCGCGCTGTCAGCCGCTTGACGAGCCAGGCCCCGACGAAACCGCTCGCTCCAGTGACGAGGCAGCGCATGTGGGAGGAACTCTCCC
This sequence comes from Myxococcaceae bacterium, assembly GCA_019694595.1. Taxonomy (GTDB): domain Bacteria; phylum Myxococcota; class Myxococcia; order Myxococcales; family Myxococcaceae; genus JAIBBQ01. The sequence goes on along the minus strand of JAIBBQ010000075.1, from coordinate 15,967 downwards.
TCGAAAAAACACCACGAAGGCCTGTTTTTCGCGTTTTTCCCCTGCTATCTCGTGCGGCCCCGGTCTCTCTCGAGACCGCTAACGTCCCCCTGGAGGGGAGGAGACACACAGAATGGCCGCCAAGAAGCCCGCTGCGAAGAAGCGTAAGCCGAACGCGTCGTTCATGAAGCCCGTTACCCCCAGCTCCGCTCTCGCGGAGATCGTGGGCGCGAAGCCGATTCCCCGCACCGAGGTCACCAGCAAGCTGTGGGCGTACATCAAGAAGCACGGCCTGCAGGACTCGAAGGACCGCAAGAAGATCAACGCCGATGACCGTCTCCAGGCCGTGTTCGGCGGCAAGAAGTCCGTCAACATGTTCGAGATGACCAAGCTCGTCTCGAAGCACCTGAGCTGAAGAAGGCGCTTCACTTCTTGCTTCACCAGGGGCTCGCCAGTTTTCCGCTGGCGGGCCCCTGTCATTTCGAGAGAGCCTCACGCCACACCGCATGACCGCCCGCTTCGAAGTCCGCCCAGGCGTGCCGTACCCGCTCGGCGCCACTGACGATGGGCACGGCGTCAACTTCGCCTTCGCCAGCGAGCACGCCACCGGCGTGGTGGTGTGCCTCTACGACCCGCACGACCCCACGCGCGAGACGCAGCGCCTCACGCTGCGCGACGTCACCAACCACGTGTGGCACGGCTACGTGCCCGGCCTGAAGAGCGGCGCGCTCTACGGCCTGCGCGTCGAAGGCCCCTGGGCCCCCGAGAAGGGCCACCGCTTCAACCCGCAGAAGCTGCTCGTCGACCCCTACGCCCGCGCCATCACCGGCAAGCCGGTCAAGGGCGGTCCCTTCAAGGGCCACACGGTCGACGGCAAGCGCCAGATACCGGACGTGCGCGACTCCGCGGCCTTCGCGCCCAAGGCGGTGGTGGTCGACGACGCCTTCGACTGGTCGGGCGAGGTGCGCCCGCAGGTGCTGTGGCGCAAGACGATTCTCTACGAGGTGCACGTCAAGGGCTTCACCGCCAAGCACCCCAAGGTGCCCAAGGCGCTGCGCGGCACCTACGCCGGCCTCGCCCACCCCGCGGCCATCGAGCACCTCACCTCGCTCGGCGTCACCAGCGTGCAGCTGTTGCCGGTGCACGAAGCGGTGAGCGAGGAATTCCTCGTCGAGAAGGGGCTCACCAACTACTGGGGCTACAACACCCTGGGCTTCTTCGCGCCCGACCAGCGCTTCTCGTCGAGCGGCACCACCGGCGGCCAGGTGCGCGAGTTCAAGGCCATGGTGAAGGCGCTCCACCAGGCCGGCCTCGAGGTGATTCTCGACGTCGTCTACAACCACACCTGCGAGGGCACCGAGAACGGGCCCACCTTGAGCCTGCGCGGGCTCGACAACGCCACCGCGTACTGGCTCGACCAGGCGGACCCGTCGCGCTACCGGGACTTCACCGGCTGCGGCAACTCGCTGCGGCTGCGCACCCCGTGGGTGCTCAAGCTGGTGATGGACTCCCTGCGCTACTGGGTGTCCGAGATGCACGTCGACGGCTTCCGCTTCGACCTCGCGCCGGTGCTCGGCCGACGGTGGGACGGGGAGTTCGACCACCACGCCCACTTCTTCCACGCGGTGCACCAGGACCCGGTGCTCTCCCGCGTGAAGCTCATCGCCGAGCCGTGGGACCTCGGCCCCAACGGCCACCGCATCGCCCAGTTCCCCCAGCTGTGGGCGGAGTGGAACGACAAGTACCGCGACGGCGTGCGGCGCTTCTGGCGCGGCGACGCGGGCCAGGTGGGCGACCTGGGCTACCGGCTCACCGGCAGCTCCGACCTCTTCAAGCCCTCCGGCCGCCGCCCCACCGCGAGCATCAACTTCGTCACCTGCCACGACGGCTTCACGCTCCGTGACCTCGTCAGCTACACGCGCAAGCACAACGAGGCGAACCAGGAAGACAACCGCGACGGCACCGGCGACAACACCTCGACCAACGGCGGCGTCGAAGGCGAGACCAAGGACGCCGCGGTCAACGCGCTGCGCGACCGGCAGCAGCGCAACTTCCTCGCCACGCTCTTCCTCTCGGTCGGCACCCCGATGCTCTGCGCAGGCGACGAGTTCGGGAAGACCCAGGGCGGCAACAACAACGCCTACTGCCAGGACAGCGAGCTCAGCTATCTCGACTGGAAGCTCGACGCCCCGCGCGCCCAGCTGCTCGAGTACGCCAAGGCGGTCATCCACTTCCGGCAGAGCCAGGAAGTGCTCCAGCGCCGCAACTTCTTCCTCGGCGAGACGCTCGACGACAGCCGCTTCCGCGACCTGGTGTGGTTCCGCCCCGACGGCAAGGAGATGGGCCCGGGCGACTGGGGCGAAGCCGAGCGGCGCGCACTCGGCTGGTTCCTCGGCGGCGACGCCATCACCAGCCGCACGCCCGACGGCACGCGGGTGATGGGCGACTCGCTGCTGCTGTGGATGAACGCGGCAGCGACGCCGCTCGACGTCACCCTGCCCCAGGCGTCCTGGGGCGAGAGCTGGGAAGTGGCCCTGGAGACCATCCAGACCCCGGGCCGCGCGGCGGTGTACCCCGCGGGTGCGGTGGTCCAGGTGCCGGCCCGCGCCGTGCTGGTGCTGCGCACCGCCCGCCCGGGCGCCTGAACCGCTGGCATCGACGCGCCTTGTGCGCTTAAGCATTCCCCGTGGGCACTCCTCTGCTGTGGACCGGCTTCATCGCAGGCGTGCTCGCGCTGGTGGCCTTCGACCTGACCCTGGTGCGCCTGCGCGGCGGCGGCATGACCACCGCGTCGGCCGTGCGCTGGACCCTGTTCTACGTCGCGATCTCGCTCGGCTTCGCCGGCTTCATGTTCTTCGAAGGCGGCCCCACCGCCGGAGCGCCGTGGCTGACCGCCTACGTCATCGAGTACGCGCTGTCGGTCGACAACCTCTTCGTCTTCCTGGTCATCTTCTCGTTCTTCAAGGTGAAGCCGCAGTTCCAGCACCGGCTCCTGTACTGGGGCGTGCTGGGCGCCTTCGTGATGCGCGCCACCCTCATCGGGCTGGGCACGCAGCTGGTCGCCCGCTTCAGCTGGATCCTCTACTTCTTCGGCGCCTTCCTGCTCTTCACCGCCTACAAGCTGCTCTTCTCCGGCGACGAGGACGACGAGGTCGACCCCGAGCAGAACGCGGTGCTGCGCATCGCCCGCCGCCTGCTCCCCGTCGCCACCCGCGAGCACGGCGGCGCCTTCTTCGTGCGCGAGGCGGGCAAGGCGGTCGTCACCCCGCTGTTCCTGGTGCTCCTGGTGCTCGAGACCAGCGACGTGCTCTTCGCGCTGGACTCCATTCCCGCGGTGCTGGGCATCAGCCAGGACCCCTTCATCGTCTTCACCAGCAACGTCTCCGCGGTGATGGGGCTGCGCAGCCTCTTCTTCGTGGTGTCCTCGCTGATGGACAAGTTCCACTACCTGAAGGTCGGGCTGGGCATCATCCTCGCGTTCGTCGGCCTCAAGCTCTGCGCCGAGACGTACTTCGCCGAGTACGTGCACGAGCACGAGGCGACCACCGTGCTGGTGTCGCTGGCCTTCATCGCCCTGACGCTGACCGGGAGCATCCTGGCGTCGATGCGCTGGCCCAAGGCCCCGGGGCCCGCCGCGGAAGGCGAAGGCGCCGAAGCCAAGAAGGTGAGCGAGCACGGCCATGTCTGACACGGTGACCGACGGCGTCCGGGTGCAGGTGAAGCCTTCCTTCTGGCCGGAGCGCAGCCAGCCGCAGAACGGCCAGTTCGCCTTCACCTACTCGGTGACCATCGTGAACGAAGGCCAGGCGCCCGCGCAGCTGCAGAGCCGCCACTGGGTCATCACCGATGCCAGCGGCCGCGTCGAAGAGGTGAAGGGCGAAGGCGTGGTCGGCAAGAAGCCGCTGCTCAAGCCCGGCGAGCGCTTCGAGTACACCAGCTGGGCGATGCTCCGCACCCCGTTCGGCTCGATGCGCGGCAGCTACCGCATGGTGCGCCCCGACGGCGCTGCCTTCGACGCGCGCATCTCGGAGTTCGCCCTCGTGCAGCCACACGCGCTGCACTGAAGGGGCTTCCGCAACCTGCTGGAAACAGGCGGCTCCTGGCTGAACTGCGAGCCCGGTTGACGCTCAGGACACCCTGAAAGGGCCTGATCCGTTAATCGGGTGGACCCCGAGCCTTCTGGCTCCGAGAATGGAAGGGTCGGCACCTTCACCAGAAGGAGCACCGCCCCCGCATGGTCTCGAAGCTCATCAAGGACTCGCCCAAGGCGAAGGTCTCCCCGTCGTCTCCCGCGCCGCGCAGCGCCCCGTCGAAGCCCCCTGCCGCGAAGGCGCGGCCCCAGGTCGCCGACGAGCACTCCCAGGGCCACGGCACGGCGCTCAAGCGGCACGCGCTCAAGACGAGCGGCGGCGCCATCGCCGTGCGGCAGCTCGAGAGCGCGGCCCCGACCTTCAGCCTGCGCACGCTCCACACCTTCCAGAAGGCGCCGACGGCGAGCAGCCTGCGCACCGAGGTGCTGGGCGACGGCCAGGCCAACTGCCTCGAGCGCGCGGTCGCGGTGGCGCGGCCGGGCGACCGGGTGGTGCTGCTCACCGACCGGCGCGACCCGGTGGGGCACGCGGTGGTGCAGCGGCGCGACGGCACGGTGGTCGACCCCAACGCGCCGTCGACGCCCTACGCCACCCTGGAGTCCTTCACCCGCGCCAACCCGCGGTACGGCAACCCGGTGGCCATCGCCGAGCGCGACGCGCGCGAGGTGCTGCGCACGCCCCCCGGGCCGGCGCGCAACGCGGTCATCACCCGGCTCGGCCTCGACGGGGCGGCGGCGCGGGTGGTGGCAGATCCCCCCGCGCTCAACGAGCGCACCACGGCCGCGGCGCAGGCCGCGCAGCTCGAGGCGGGCTACCAGGGCATCCTCGCGTCGACCCACGACCCGCTGCAGGCGGCGCGCTTCACCGCGAGCCAGCTGCAGCTGCTCACCCAGACCAACCCCGCGGGCGCCGCCGCGCTCCTGCGCGCCGCGGAGCCCACGCTGGCGCACCTGTCGCAGACCATCGGCCAGGCCGCGCGCGGCGAGCTGCCGCTCGACGACGACGGCCGCGACCGGTTGCGCGAGACGCTCCAGTCGCTCGCCCGCACCGCGGAGGCCTCGCCCCAGGCGGCGGAGCGCCTCGCCCTCCCGCTCGCCGCGGCCCTGCCCGACGACGCCGAGCTGCACGAGGTGGACGACGCCTTCTTCGACGGCGACCGCAGCGCCACCGGCGGCACCGCGCTCGCCCGCGCGCTCTTCACCGAGCTGCACGCGAGCGGCAAGCACGACGCCGCGCAGGGCTTCGCGGACAACGAGCACGGCGAGGACCTGCAGGAGATCGTCGCCGCGCAGGTGCTGAGCGCGGTCGACGCCGGCACGGCCCCCGAGCAGGTGGCGCGCGACTTCGGCCCCTTCCTCACCTCGGAGATCGCCCGCTCGGTGCGGGACCACGACGACCAGGGCAGCACGCTCATGGCCACCGCGCTCACCGAGCTCGCCGGCCGCGCCGCCCCGGAGCTGCGCGGCCAGCTCGCCAGCGACCTCGCCGCCGCGCTCCCCGACCAGGCCGACCTGCTCGCGCTCGACGACGTGCTCCACGGGCGGGTGCAGGGGCAGAACGCCTTCTCGCCAGGCAACGCGCTCGACTTCTCGGTCGACCTGATGAACGCGCTGTCTTCCGCCGGGAAGCTCGAGGCCGCCGGCGGCCTCACCACGGTGGTGCACGACGGCATCGGCGCGCTGCGCACCGAGTTCGAGAGCGCCCAGAACGAGGTCGACGACCTCAACGGCGAGCTCAACCGGCTGGTGGGCGAGAACCAGGGCATCCTCACCCCGCAGCAGCTGCAGGCCGCGGTGAACGGCTTCCACGACGAGCACCGCGAGGCCTACGAGCGCCTGGAGCGGGCCGGCGCCGCCTTCAGCGGGCAGCTCGACGCCATCGGCGCGGTGGCCGACCGCGACTCGCCGCTCTCGCGGCTGCCGGGCTCCCAGCTCGACGGGCTGCGCGAGGAAGCCGACCGCGCGCTGGTCAACGTCTTCCCCCGGCTCGCGGGCACCCGCGCGGGCGCTTCAGCCATCGGCGCCGCCAACGTCGCCGCGGGCCGCGGGGAGCACACCATTCTCGACGTGGTGACCCACCTCGACCTGTCGGACGAGCGGGTGCGCGAGCTCGCCAGCGACGAGACGGAAGAGGCGCTCGGGCTGCGCGACGGCGCCACCTTCGGCCAGCAGGTGAGCCAGGCCATCTTCCGCGGGGCGGCCAGCCAGCTCGCCGGCCACCCGGAAGCGGCGCAGCAGGTCATCGACGGGCTGCTCCACCAGGCGGGCACCTTCGGGCTCAGCCGCTCCGAGCTCTCGCACCTGCTCGACGACGCCCGCGCGGTGACCTCGGGCGCCACCGCGGAGCTGCGCGAGGCGGCCGCCGACCGGCTGCGCGAGCAGTCCGCCGAGCTCGAGTTCCTCGGCCCGGAGACCGCGGCGGGCCAGGCCTTCCGCGGCTTCACCACCGTGCTGGGCGCGCTCGGCACCGCGCAGGGGCTCGCCCACTTCGGCGAGGCGTCGACGCGTGAGCGCATCGCCACCCTGGCCAGCGCGCTGGACACCGGCGTGGGGGCCTTCGAGCTGGTGGCGGGCATCACCGAGCAGACCTCGCTGCTCGAGGCGGCCAGCGGGGCCACCGGAGCGCTCACCGGCGTCACCGGCGGCCTCACCGCGGTGCTGGAAGGCATCAGCGCGGTGGACTCGTTCCGCCACGGCGACTTCGTGAGCGGCACCGGGCACTCGGCGACCGCGCTGGGCAGCGCGGTGCTCGGCCTGGCGGCGGCGAGCGAGGTGGTCCCGGTGGCCGGCCAGGTGGCGGGGGCGGTGCTGGTGGCGGTGGGCGTGGGCCTCACCCAGTTCGCGCGCGTCGGCGCCGCCAACGCCCAGGAAGGGCCGACCCGCGACTTCCTGTCCGACGCCGGCCTGTCGGACAAGCTCGCCGAGGAGCTCGCCAACCACACCGGCAACGGCGGCGCGGCCGGCCCCGGCCTGGCGGCGGTGGCGCAGGCGGCGCACCTGACGCCGGGGCAGCTCACCGCGCACCTCGAGCAGCTGCCCGAGTCGACGCTGCAGTTCCTGGTGGAGTCGGGCGTGCACTCCATTCCCGTCGACGAGCAGGGCGTGCCCGACGAGGCGCAGGTGCGCGCCGTGGCGCGGTTCTTCGAGGAAACCGGCCTGCTGCCCCCCGAGGCCCGGGTCGACTGAAGGCCACCGTCCAAGGGCGGATCCACCCCTTGCGGGTTTGACGCTGCACCTCGAGGCCTCCTACCGTGTCAGGCAGTCACCACGGGGTGCTGCGATGGCGGTGGGCGTCAAGAAGGCCAAGGTCGACGAGAAGGCAGAGGCGCCCAAGGCCCCTGCTTCGCCTGCGTCCACCGCGGCCCCCGGCGCCAAGCCTGCGGTGCCCGGGAAGCCCGGCGCGGCAGCCGCCACGCCAGCCGCGGCCGGAAAGCCTGCCGGGCCCGGAAAGCCCGCGGCGGCCCCGCTGCCGCCCGCACCGCCGCCGCCGAGCTACATCCCCTATTCCAACGAGCTGGTGCGCGCCGCGCCCGCCCCCCGGAAGAAGGACACCGAGGACTGGAAGACCACCGCCCCGCCCACCCAGCGCAACGAAGGCCTGGAGAGCGAAGGCGCGAAGGAACTCGCGGCCTACTCGGGCCGCAAGAAGGTCTTCGGCTGGGAGTAGCCGCGGCCCCACAAAGGGCGCGAAGCGGCTACTGCGTGACCTGCGAACCGACCAGCGCCGGCGAGCTCACGGCGCCGTTCTGCGCGGCGACCGACACCCGGAGTTCCTTCACCGCGCCGCTGATCCGCTCGAACGCGAGCTGCTTGAGCGATTCGACGGTGTGGCCCTGGGTGCGGATGGGCTCGAGCACCCGCACCACCGCGTGGGCATCGCCCATCCACCCCTGGCCCTTGGGCATGCAGTCGCGGGTGCCGGCGAGCGCCAGCGGCAGCACGTCGACGCCGGCCTCGAGCGCGAGCTTGAAGGCGCCGTCCTTGAAGGGGAGCAGCTCGGGCGTCTTGGACCGGGTGCCTTCGGGGAAGAGCATGACGCTGACGCCTGCGCCCAGGGTGCTCTTGCACTCGTCGAACATCTGCTTCACCGAGCCGGCGTCGCCGCGGCGCAGCTTGATGTCGCCGCCGAAGCGCATCAGCGCTCCGAGGAGCGGCAGCTTGAAGATCTCTTCCTTCGCCACCCAGCGCATGTCCATGTGCAGCGCGCAGAGCAGGAAGGGGTCGGCGTTCGACTCGTGGTTGGAGATGACCACGTACGCCTTGGTGCCGAAGTCCGCCGGCGCCTCGCCTTCGGTGCGGAAGTGCCACAGCGGGGTGAGCGCCGAGCACCAGCGGCCGTAGCGGCGCATCCACTGCCCGCGCACCCGGCGACCCGGGTCCTTGGCGCGGTGGAGCAGCGCGGCGCTCCCCATCACCGGGACCATCAGCACGCTCATCGAGAGAAACTCGAACCACGTCCAAATCGAGAAGAGCACCCGGCGCATGGCCCGTGGTTTGGCGCACCTTCCGTCACCGCTTCGTCAGGAAGGTGCCCTTCAAGGGCCGAAGGTGTCGCCGTCGCCGAAGCGGGGGGCGCTCTTCGGGAAGTCGAGCGCCGACAGCTCGCGGATCATCGCCGCTGCCTTGGCCGAAGGGTCGGGCCGGGGCACGCCCTTGCCTTCCTGCACCGTGGACAGGAGCCGGCCCCCGGTGAGCTCGCCCCGTTCGCCCAGCGTGGCCTCGAGAATCACCCCCACCTTGAGCGGACCCGAGAGGTCGAAGCGGCCGTAGGTGGCGAAGTTGCCCATCGAGTAGGCGATGAGGTGGCCCTGGTAGAGCTCGAGGCCACGCACCACGTGCGGCCCGTGGCCCAGCACCAGGTCGGCGCCCGCGTCCACCACCGCGTGGGCGAAGGCCTTGAGGTCGCCCCGGTTCTCGCCCAGGTACATCTCCACGCCGTCGACCACCCGGGTGGCGTGGGTGCCTTCGGCGCCCCCGTGGAAGCTCACCACCACCAGGTCGGCCTTGGCCTTGGCCTGCTTCACCAGCGCCGCCGCCGCCCTGAGGTCGCGCACGTCGTTGGTGGCCCCCGAGGTGTGGAAGCCCAGGAGCGCCACCGTGCGGCCCTTGGCGGTGACGGTGCCGATGGTGCCCACGGGGCCGCTCCAGGCGATGTGCACGCCGTCGAGCGCGCCTTCCGTCTGCCGGCGGCAGGCCTCGCCGAAGTCGCCCGCGTGGTTGTTGGCGGTCGACGCCAGGTCGACGCCGGCGTCGGCGAGGTGCTGCGCGTAGCGCGTGGGCGAGCGGAAGGCGTAGCAGGTCTTCTTCGTCTTGCACTTGCTGCTCTCGCCCGAGTCGCACAGCGGCCCTTCGAGGTTCACGAAGGTGAGGTCGGCGTCGCGCAGCAGCGGCGCCACCGCGGCGAGCGAGCCCCGCGCGTCGTCGTCGGGGAGAAAGCCCGGCGGATCCACCGTGCCCAGCATCACGTCGCCGGCGGCGCGCAGCCGCAGTGGCTCCGCGCCGAGCGCGGCGCCCGCGAGGGCGACGACGGCTACTGCGGCGAGGCCACCTGCGCGAGCGCCTCGGGCGGCAGCTCGGTCTCGGTCGAGGTGGGGTCGTCGAGGCGTTCCTGCAGCGCGCCGTCGACCGCCATCGCGATCAGCATCTTGCGGCCGAGCACCCCGGGGACCGGGACCTCGCGCAGGACTGCCCACGCACCACTCTCGAGCTTCACCAGCTGGCCAGGCCGTGCCGTCATGGCGCGGGATGGTACGGGGTCTCATCGGCGGCGTCAGCCCCACCTGTGAAAATTTGTAAATCAACGGGTTTGTGAACGAATTTACAGGCGGGTGCCGCACAGGTCTTCGAAGGCGGTGATCACGCCGGAGATGTCCAGCTGGCCTTTTCCGGCGCTGCGGGCGAGGTTGTAAATCTCGCGGAGCGACGCCGCGGCGGGCGTGGGGACCTTGTGCTTGGCGGCGCTGTCAAGGAACAGCCCGAGGTCCTTGTGCATGAGGTCGACCGAGAAGTGCTGGTCGAAGTCGCGGGCCAGCATCGCCTTGCCCTTGAAGTCGAAGTACGGCGAGCGGAAGCCCGACGACTGGATGACCTCGATGAGCTTCTCGGGCGACGCGCCGGCCTTGCGGGTGAGCAGGAGCCCTTCGCTGAAGGCCTGCAGCATGGCGGCGATGAGCACGTTGCCGGCGAGCTTCACCTGGCTGCCCGCGCCCACCGGGCCCACGTGAATCGCCTTCTCGCCCACCGCGGCGAACACCTTGCTCGCGCGGGCGAAGGCCTGGTCGCTCGCCCCCACCATGAGCACCAGGGTGCCCTTCTCGGCGCCGTTCTTGGATCCGGTGACCGGCGCTTCCACGAAGTCGAGCCCCTTCGCCTTCGCCGCCGCCTCGAAGGCGCGCGCGTCGTCGGGCCCGATGGTGGAGCAGTCGATCCACAAGGCGCCCTTCTTCGCGGTGGCGAGGAAGCCTTGCGGCCCCTGGGCCACCTCGGCGAGCGCCGCGGGGTCGGCGACGCAGGTCACCAGCACGTCCGCGTACGCGCCCAGCTCGGCCGGGGTGGCGGCCAGCGTCAGCCCGAGCCCCTGCGCGCGCTTGGCGGAGCGGTTCCACCCGCGCACCGCGAAGCCCTTGGCCGCGAGGTTCTTCGCCATGCGGCTGCCCATGAGGCCCAGCCCGAGGAAGCCCAGCGGGGTGGGCGTGGAGGTGGCGGTGGTCATGGCCCAGGGGCTTACCATCGACTCCCCCGGGTGTTTGAAGGGGGAACGACGGGTGAGGTGCGACCGCGCCCGGGTTTCCCTATGGTTCACCCCCATGGGCCTTCTGGACCGGCTGCGGCGCGAGAGCAGCACCATCGCGCAGCGCGAGCGACAGGACCGCGTCGAGCGGCTCCTGACCGATGGCCTGCGCACCCTGTCGCAGCTGCTCGGCATGCTCGCCGACCGGGTGGAAAAGCAGCGCCTCGACCGCGCAGGCTACGAAGGCACCGGCACGTTCCTGCGGCGCGACGAGAAGCGCTAGCCCGCCCTCGAGAGACTCCGGAGCTCCCTTCCCTTTCCCATGGCCTACCGGGTGCTGCGCGCGGTGTTCTCGTGGCTGCTCAAGGCCTGGTACCGGGTGTCGGAGGTGCGGGGCGACCGCGCGCTGCTGTCGGCCCAGGGCCCGGTCATCTACGTCGCCAACCACCCCAACGGGCTCATCGACCCGGGGCTGCTCTTCGTGCTCATCGAGCGGCAGGTCACCTTTCTCGCCAAGGCGCCGCTGTTCGCGATGCCGGTGCTGGGCGGGCTCCTGCGGGCGCTCGGCTGTCTGCCCGTCTACCGCAAGCAGGACGGGGCCCAGACGGCGCAGAACGAAGGCACGCTCACCGCGAGCATCGAGGCGCTGGTGGCGGGCAAGGCCATCACGCTCTTCCCCGAAGGCAAGAGCCACAGCGAGCCGCAGCTCCAGGAGCTCAAGACGGGGTGCGCGCGCATCGCGCTGCAGGCGGTCTCGCGCGGCGCCCGCGTCACCGTGGTGCCGGTGGGCCTCACCTACGCCGAGAAGGAACGCTTCGGCAGCGCGGTGCACGTGGAGGTGGGCGAGCCCATCGCCGCGCACACCTTCGCCCCCGCGCCCGGTGAAGACGCCTTCGCCCGGGCGCAGGCGCTCACCGAGGCCATCGCCTCCCGGCTCGAGAAGGTGACGCTCAACCTGGGCGCCTGGGAAGAGCTGCCGCTGCTCGAGACCGCCGAGGCGCTCTACGCGCTGGAGCAGGGCGACGCGGCGTCGGACGCGGCGCGGCGCCGCGCCTTCGCCCAGGGGCTCGCGCTGGTGCGCGAGGAGCAGCCCGAGCGCTTCGCCGCGCTCAAGGCGCGCCTGTTGGTGCTGCGCCGCCGGCTCGCGCTGGTGCAGGCCGCGCCGGAAGACCTCGAGCTGCGCTACCGGCCGTGGGCGGTGCTGCGCTTCGCGGTGGTCAACTGGCTGTGGCTGTCGTTCGGGCTGCCGCTGTTCCTGCTGGGCGCGGCGCTCTTCGTGGTGCCGTACTGGGTGCCGCACTTCGCCTCTCGCGGGGCCAAGGCAGAGCTCGACGTGCAGGCCACGGTGAAGGTGCTCACCACGCTGGTGGTGGCGCCGCTGTGGTGGGCGCTGCTCACCGCGCTGGCCTTCGTCGCGCTCGGCCCGTGGTGGGCGCTCGCCGTGCTGGTGCTCACGCCGCCGCTGGCGTTCTTCACCCGCTACTTCCTCGAGCGGCGGTTCGCCAAGCTGGGCGACGCGCGCACCTTCCTCACCTTCTTCGGCCGGAGCCGGCTGAAGGCGCGGCTCTCGCGCGACGCCAGGGCGCTGGCCCAGGACATCGAGGCGCTGGCGCAAGAACTGCGTCCGCGCGTCACGGGCTGATGGCAGGCATGAGGCCTTAGGGGCCCCGAAGGTGACGCGCGGAGGCCCGACCGCCCCGCCCCGGCTTGCTTGCGGCGCCCGGGGTTGGTTAGACGCGTTCACGCATGAAGACCTACCTGCGCCACCAGAGCTCGCGGATGTTCGAGAGCGACTTCTTCGAGTTCTTCTCGAAGGTGCACCCGGCGACCCCGTTCGTCCTCTACATCCCCGTGGGGCTGTACGTGCTGGCGAGCGCGCTCTGGAACCAGACCACCACGCTCGCGCTCACCGCGCTCTGCTTCCCGCTCGGGTGGTTCACCTGGCAGCTGATGGAGTACGTGATTCACCGGCACCTGTTCCACTGGGAAGGCAACGGCCCCTTCACCCGGCGGATGCACGACATTCTCCACGGGTACCACCACCTCTACCCCGACGACGCTTCCCGGCTGGTGATGCCGCTGGGCGCGTCGCTGCCGCTCGCGGTGGGCGTGGCGGGGCTCCTGTACCTGGTCGGCATGCCGCACCTCACGGTGCCCTTCTGGGTGGGCATGCTGTTCGGCTACCTCTGGTACGACTTCACCCACTGGTCGACGCACTACCGCAAGCCCCTGACCGAGTGGGGCCGCAAGCAGCGCGCGCACCACATGGCGCACCACTTCGCCTGCCCCGACAAGAACTACGGCCTGAGCCACCGCTGGGTGGACCGGCTGGTGGGCACCCTGCGGGTGCGCGAAGACGGCAAGGACGAGTAGGCAACCGTCTCGTCGTCGGCGGCGTGCGCGCGAGCCTTTGGCGCGCCGTCAGCCCAGCAGCACGGCGCAGAGCGCCTCGGTGATCCACCGCTCGAGCATGTCCCAGGTGGCGTCGAGGTCGTCGTGACCGCGCAGCAGCACCTGCGGCAGCGTGGTGAGCGACAGCAGCACCTGGGCCTGCATCTGGCTGACGCCCTTCTTGAGCGCCCCGAGCTTGCCGAGCTGCTCGGCGGTCATCTTGGCGTCGCCGTGGTGGCGCTTCACCCCGTCGCGGATGACGCGGGCCGCGCCCGGGGCGGCCGGCGCCGCGGACTGCAGGGCTTCCATCACGTCGCCGAAGCGCTCGTTGAGCACCCGGGCGGTCTTCACGTGGAGCGCGATGAGCGTGCGGCCGTCAGCGGCGCCGCGCTTGGTCTCCAGCGCGCCGACCTCGGCGTCGTCGGAGATGAGCTCGCTCAGAGAGCGCGCCAGCGCGCCCTTGGAGCCGACCGAGTCGTAGATGGTCTGCACCGAGACGTTGGCCGCCTTGGCGATGTCGGCGATGGACGTGCGCGAGTAGCCCTTCTTGGCGAACAGGGCGCGCGCCGCTTCGATGATGTCGCGACGCGTGGCCCGGGCCGAGGCGACCCTGCGGGGCGACTTGTAGTGACGGGACCGAGGATTCACGCCTTGACTCCTAGTGAGGCGGCTCGAAGAATACCATTCAATTGAATTGAAGGACGCTCGCTGAAAAACCAGGCGCGCGCGAGCCCCTTTCCCCCACTTCTCCCTCGAGAAAAGAGCCGACGTGAACGCCCCGACCGTGCGACCCGACGTGCTCCCGCCGCAGAGCATCACGCTGGACGACGAGGAGCAGCGAGCGGGTCAGCTGTCGACCGAGCACCGGGAGCTCGCCGCGCTCATCCTGAGCTGCCGCGGGTACGTGGTGCTCAAGAACGCCCTGCCGCTCAGCTACGTCGATTCGCTGCGGGCGGACATGGAAGACATCTACGCCGACTGCACCACCACGCTCGGCGCCGAGGAAACCGGCACCTCGCCGGAAGCGATCCAGAAGGTGCGGTACTCGGCGCGCCGGGGCGCGGCGTTCTGGTACCGCAAGGCGCGCTGGCGCATCTTCCCCCGCCTCACCGGGCCCATGGCCGATCCGCGGCTGGTGGCCAACCCCTTCGCGATGCAGGTGCTGGAGTCGCTGCTCGGCAAGGGCTTCTTCTGCAAGTACGTCTCGAGCGACACCTGCGTGAAGGGCTCGATTCTCCAGTCGCCGCACAGCGACATCGACACCAACGACGTCATCGTGGACAACCGCTGGTCGCCGCGCGGGTACATCGTCAACGTGCCCATCATGGAATGCGGGCTGCACAACGGGCCGATGGAGGTCTGGCCGGGCGGCAGCCACATGTGGACCTTCGACCTGATGAAGCGCTTCGGGCTCGCGCCCGACGTGCAGGACGGGCGCAACCCGCCGGTGGAGAAGATCGCGGAGTACTTCCCGTCGATCAAGCTGTCGATCGGCCCGGGCGAGGTGCTGATCCGCGACCTGACGATGTGGCACCGCGGCACGCCGAACCCCACCGACGTGCCGCGCACCATGCTGACCATCGCGTACTTCAGGCAGGGCTACGCGTACGGGTACGGCGACCTCGCGTACAACATCGACCGGTCGCTCTTCGACGCGATGCCGGAAGCGTCGCGCCGGCCATTCGCGCACCACTTCGCGCTGCCCACGCGGCTCAAGCGCCGCGGCAAGCAGCTGCGCAGCGCCGCCAAGAAGGCGGCGGTGAACTTCGTGAAGTCGCGCCTGTCGAAGTAGCCGCTACTGGCAGCGGCCGGTGCTGGTGTTGCACGTGCGGCCCGCGCCGCAGGCCGCGCCGGCGTTGGTGCACTTGGGCACGCACTGGCCGGTGTCGCAGGTGTACCCGGTGCGGCACCCGGGCGAGCCGCCGTCGGCGTTGCAGGCGGCGCTGCAGAGCCCGAAGACGAAGACGCCGTGCGGGTCGATGGTGCTGTCGACGTCGAGGTAGAGGTCGCAGCGGCCGTTGGGCCCGCAGAAGGCGTCGTCGACCGCCATGGTGCAGTCGGCGGTGCAGGAGCCGCCGGTGTAGCCCGACGGGCCGCCGTCGCTCAGCGTGGCCTTGATGCAGGCGCCGGTGTCGGGCGGGCGGCAGGTGCCGTCGAGGGTGCAGGGGCCGCCGGCCGCGGCGATGCCCTTGGGGCCCGCGTCGTACTCGTCGAAGAGGCCGCCGTCCTTCCCCGCGAGGAGACAGAAGCTCGTGGTGCCGGAGATGACGCAGTTGTAGCCGGTGCGGCAGGGCGGCTGGCCGGCGCCGCAGCGGGGCGAGCAGAAGTTGTCGGCCTCGCCGGTGAAGCCGAAGCCGAGGATGCAGACCGCGTTGGCCCCGCAGTCGGTCGACGACAGGCACTTGCGGCTGCAGAAGCCGCCCGGGTACGGCGCGCCGCCGATGTCCTGGCTGGTCTTGCAGTACACCGTCGACGGGTAGGTGGTGGCGCCCACGGTGATGTTGCCCCCGGGCACGTTGGTGCAGCTGGCGCTGGTGCTGCAGGTGCCGCCGATGGAGCCCGCCGGCGCGGTGCAGGTGCCGCTCAGGCAGCTCTGGCCGCTGCCGCACGCGGTGCAGGCCGCGCCCGACGAGCCGCAGCTGGTCGCCGACTGGTTGGCGAAGGCGGTGCAGGTGCTGCCGTTGCAGCAGCCGCTGGTGCAGGTCTGCGCGCAGGCCGCCGCGCCGCCGCCCGCGCCGCCGCTGCCGCCGGTCCCTCCGCCCATGCCGCCACCCAGG
>JAIBBQ010000074.1 GCA_019694595.1 Myxococcaceae bacterium | reverse complement strand
GGGGCCCGCCTTGGCGTCGTCGAGCGGCGGCACCGGCGCCCCCACCGCGGCCGCCAGCGCGCTCGCGGTCCCGCGCTCGCCGGGCGGCAAGGCCGACAGCACCGCGAAGGCGCCCTTCCCCACCGGCGTGCCCGCCGCCAGCACCGGCACCGGGGTGATGGGCTCGACCGACGTCGGCACCGGCGCCGCCGACTCGTACACGCCGCCCGAGTAGTACGCGATGAGCGGCTTGGCGTCGCTCCGCGAGCCCCGCGCCCAGTGCCAGCCGTGCCGCACCAGCGCGCCTGCGGGCGTGAAGTACGCCGCCGCCCACAGACAGAGCGCGGTGGCGAGGAAGTCGAGCAGCCCTCTCTGGCGCTCGCGGATCATGTGAAGAGCGAGCGCAGCGGCACCGCCAGCACCGCCGCCACCGCAAGAGGGAAGCTCACCGCCGTGCCCCACAGCCCGAGCGTCCACACCCGGCCCCGGCGCACCACCGACGCTTCCGTCGCCTGGTCGGCGTGCTCCAGCGCCCGCACCGCTGCCGGCCAGGCGAAGCGCCACACCACCAGCACGCCCGCCGCCGCACCCAGCCCGCGCGCCACCAGCGCCGCGGTCCCCGCCTCCAGCAGCTCGCGGCTCACCGCCACGAAGACCGTGCCTTCGACCAGCCGCGCCACCGCCTCCGCCCCACCCAGCGCGAAGAGCAACGTCATCACCGGGCGCAGCAGGCGCAGCGGGGTCGGCCGCTGGTTGAGCCGGCGCAGCACCTCGCGCGCGCCGCCGCGGGCCAGCTCGTGGGCCGCCTTCTCCGCGTACCCCAGCAGCGGCACGCCCAGCGCCAGGTCCACCGCGAGTTCCCAGCCGAGCGCCAGCCAGCGCGCCACCACCGTGCACTCGTGCAGCCCCACGCGGTCGACCCAGGCGCGCGTCTCCTCGTGCGCGCCCAGGAGCGCGTCGAGCCGGGCGTCGAGCCCGACCAGGAGCCACACGAGCCGGTCGTCGACCAGGTCCGCCGCGGCGTGCACCCCGAGCGCCAGCACCGCGAGGAGCCCCAGCGGCATGAACGCCCAGCGGAACGCGCCGAAGACCCGCGACGTCTTGAACAGCGGCAGCCGGTCGTCGGCCATGGGCCCTCGCCCCAAATGAAACGCGCGGGGGACCGAAACGATCCCCCGCGCGAAGACTGTCAGGAACCGCGGTGCTTTAGGCCTTCGCGGTGGGCTCTTCGCCCGCCGGCGCCGCGGGAGCCTGGCCCCCGCCCGCCGCCGCCGCGCGGTCCGCCAGCGCTTCCTTGCGCGAGAGGCGAATCTTGCCGGCGCGGTCGATGGAGATGACCTTCACCATCACCTCGTCGCCTTCCTTCACCACGTCGGTGACCGCCTTGACGCGCTTGTCGGCCAGCTCGCTGATGTGGATGAGGCCGTCGGTGCCCGGGAAGATCTCCACGAAGGCGCCGAACTCGGCCACCTTGCGCACGGTGCCCAGGTAGATCTTGCCCACCTCGGCCTCGCGGGTCAGCGCCTGGATCATCGAGATCGCCTGCTTCACGGCCTCGCCGTCGGCGCTCGCGATGTCCACCTTGCCGGAGTCCTCGATGTTAATCGCGCAGCCGGTGCGGGCGATGATGTCCTTGATCACCTTGCCGCCCGGGCCGATGACGTTCTTGATGAACTCCTGACGGATCTGGATGCTGGTGATCCGCGGGGCGTACTGGCTGATCTCCTTGCGGGGCGCCGGCAGCGCCTGCGCCATCTTCTCGAGGATGTGGAGACGGCCCTTGCGCGCCTGCTCCATCGCCTTGAGCATGATCTGCGTGGTCAGCCCGGTGATCTTGATGTCCATCTGCACCGCGGTGATGCCGTTCTTGGTGCCGCAGACCTTGAAGTCCATGTCGCCGAGGTGATCCTCGTCACCGAGGATGTCGGAGAGGATCGCGATCTTGTCGCCTTCCTTCACCAGGCCCATGGCGATGCCGGCCACCGGCTCCTTCACCGGAACGCCCGCGTCCATCAGCGCCAGCGAGCCGCCGCAGACCGACGCCATCGACGAGCTGCCGTTCGACTCGAGAATGTCGGACACGATGCGGATCGTGTACGGGAACTTCTCGCTCGACGGGATCATGCCCTTGAGCGCGCGCTCCGCCAGCGCGCCGTGGCCGATCTCGCGACGGCCGGGGCCGCGCAGCGGCTTGGTCTCGTTCACCGAGAACGGGGGGAAGTTGTAGTGCAGCATGAACTTCCGGAACGACATCCCGGTGAGGTTCTCCATGCGCTGCTCGTCGTCGGAGGTGCCCAGCGTGGTGGTGACCAGCGCCTGGGTCTCACCGCGGGTGAAGAGCGCCGAGCCGTGGGTGCGCGGCAGGGTCTGCACCTCGATGGTGATGTTGCGCACGCCGTCGTGCGGACGGTTGCCGATGCGGCCACCGTTGACGGTGATGTCGCGCATGTAGTCGTACTTCAGGTCCTCGTAGATCGCCTTGGCGCCCTTCTCGACCGCCGCGGTGAACTCCGCGCCCATCTGCTCCTTCAGGGTCGCGATGAGCTTCTTCTTGGTGTCCGACAGCGACGCGTAGCGCTCGAGCTTGTCCGCGATGGCGTAGCCCGCCGCGATGCCCGCCGACGCGATGGTCTTGCACTTGTTGCGCAGCGCCTCGTCCGGCTTGGCGATCTTCTCGTACTCGCGCTGGGTGACCTTGAGCGCCGCGCGGATCTCCGCCTGCAGCGCGATGATCGGCTGGCACTGCGCGTGCGCGAACTCCAGCGCCGCGACCATGTCCTGCTCGCTGATCTCGTTGGCGCCGCCTTCCACCATCACGATCGCTTCCTTGGAGCACGCCACCACGAGGTCGAGGTCGGACACCTCGCGCTGCTTGTGGGTGGGGTTCACCAGGAGCTTGCCTTCGATGCGGCCCACGCGGACGCAGGCGATCGGCCCGCCGAACGGAATGTCGGACGTGGCCAGCGCGGTCGACGCCACGTTCAGCGCCAGCACGTCGGGGTCGTTCTGCCCGTCGCTGGAGATGACGCTGACGATGACCTGGGTCTCGTAGCCGTAGCCGTCGGGGAACAGCGGGCGGCACGCGCGGTCGACGATGCGCGAGGTCAGCGTCTCCTTCTCGGTCAGCTTGCCTTCACGCTTGAAGAAGCTGCCGGGGATCTTGCCGGCCGCGTAGAGGTTCTCCTTGTACTCGACGGTCAGCGGGAGGAAGTCGACGTCCTTCTTCTCGCGCGCGCTCACCGAGGTGGCGAGCAGCATGGTGTCGCCGTAGCGCAGCACGGCCGAACCGTCGGCCTGCTTGGCCATGCGGCCGGTTTCCAGCGTCAGGGTGCGATCACCCAGGGTCAGCGTCTTCACGATGTGCATTGCGGCTCCTTCGGTTGAGCCCGCCGCGCACGCTTTGAAGAGGGGAGCCCTTTCGAGAGGCTCGCCTTGAATCCCTGAGCGCAAACGCGAAAACGTCTTTCGCGGCTCCGACCAGAAAGTCAAAACGGGCTTCGAACGTGCGCCTCTCGTTCGTGTGCGACGGGAGGTTGGTCTTCGTGTGGCACTGCAACGAACGAAGGGCGCCGAACCACTCGGCGCCCTCCGGGTCCGGCCCGCCTTACTTGCGGATGCCGAGGTTCTCGATGAGCTTCTTGTAGCGGTTGGTGTCCTTGTCCTTCAGGTAGTCGAGCAGCCGGCGGCGCTGACCGACGAGCTTGAGCAGACCACGGCGCGAGTGGTGGTCCTTCTTGTGGGTCTTGAAGTGCTCGGTGAGGTACGTGATGCGCTCCGACAGCAGCGCGACCTGCACCTCGGGGCTCCCGGTGTCCTTCTCGTGAACCCGGAACTTCTGCACCACCGCGACCTTCTTCTCTGCTTCCAGCATGTGACGTCCTTTCCGCCTCCTGGTGTCTTGGACTGCAGTCGCCGGCCCGCGGAGGGGTGCAGGACGCGACGGTTGGCCTCTAGCCCCCCTGCATTTCCTCGTCAACCCGGCCGGGCGTGCCACACTCTCCCCCATGGGGGCCGGCGGGAACCGCGACGAGCTCGAGTGGACGGTGCCCGAAGGCCATGACGCCGACGCCACCATCCGCAGGGTCAGCCCCACCGCCGAGACCGTGCCGGCGAGCAACGCCCCGGTCGCCCTCGAGGATCTGCCGCTCCTGACCCTGGGCGCCCGGGCGGCCGTGAGCGGCCCCCAAAGCGAGCTGACCGCGGGGGAAGTGCTGGGCGAAGGGGGCATGGGGCGGGTGCTGGTCGGCCGCCAGCGATCGATGCTGCGGGAAGTGGCGCTCAAGACCCTGAAGTCCGGGTCGGGCCCGGGCCTGGCCGCGGCACTGGTGTCCGAGGGGATCATCTCCGGCCAGCTCGAGCACCCCAACATCATTCCGGTGCACCAGCTCGGGCGCACCAGCGACGGCGCGCCGCTCCTGGTGATGAAGCGGGTGCACGGCACCAGCTGGACCGCGCTCTTGCGCGACAGCACCCACCCCGCGTGGGACCGGCTGCACGCGCTCTCGAGCGACCGGCTCACCGCGCACCTCGAGATCCTGATGCAGGTCTGCCAGGCGCTCGACTTCGCCCACGGCAAGGGCGTGGTGCACCTCGATGTCAAACCCGACAACGTGATGGTCGGCGAGAGCGGCGACGTCTACCTGGTCGACTGGGGCGTGGCGGCTCACTTCGAGGCGCCAGGCCAGCGCACGCTGGTGGGCACGCCCAGCTTCCTCGCCCCGGAGCTGCTCGACCACGCGCTGCCGCTCGGGCCGCGGACCGACGTGTTCCTCCTCGGGGGCTGTCTGCACCAGGTGCTGACCGGCGCACCGCCGTACCAGGGCGACGACCTGCAGGCGGTGCTGCGCCAGGCCCACGCCTGCCCCGCGCCCCGGCTCCCGGCGTCGGCCCCGGAAGAGCTCGCCGCGCTCTGCCGCCAGGCCACCGCGCGCGACCCCGCCCAGCGCCCGGCAGGCGCGCTCGCCTTCCGCCAGGCCCTGAAAGACTTCCTCTCGCACGCCGGCTCGCTCGAGGTGACGCAGACCGCGGAGCGGCGGCTCGCGGCGCTGAAGGTACTGGTCCAGGCCGAGCACCCGGACCGCGGCGAGTTCGCCCGCGGCGCGACCGAGGCGCGCTTCGGCTTCGCGCTCGCGGTCCAGCAGTGGCCGGGCAACGCCAGGGCCCGCGCCGGCCAGGTCGCCACCCTGGAACTCGTGCTGCAGCACGAGCTGCGCGAAGGCAACGCCCACGCAGCCCGGTCGGCGCTCGAGGAGCTCGCCGCGCTCCCCGACGGGCCCGCGGTGTCCGGCTGGCGCGCCCAGGTCGAGGCGCTGGTGCACCGCCAGGCGCAGGACCGGGCGAGCGCCGAGGCACTGCGCCAGCGCGAGCGCGACCTCGACCGCGGCGTCTCCCGGCGGCAGCGCTTCGTCTTCCTCGGGGTGATGCTCGCCCCCGCGGTGATCGCCGCGCTGTTCTTCGGCCAGGTCGGCACCGCGGCGCTGCAGGCGAACGGCCTCACCCACGCCGCGGGCCCCCGGGAGATGTTCTTCGTCACCCTGGGGCTGCTGGTCCTCGGCGTGGTGTCGGTCGCCGTCGGGCGCAAGGCGCTCCTGCGCAACGCGGCCAACCGCAACTTCATCGCCGGCTTCCTGGGCACCCTCGCCGTCTGGGCGCTCAACCGCCTGCTCGGGTGGATCGAAGGCGACTCCATCGCCCACGTGGTCCGCGGCGATCTCCTCGCAGCCGGCACCGCGGCGCTCCTGGGCGGACTGCTCATCGAGCGGTCCTGGCTCCTGGCGTCGCTGGCGGCCTTCGCCGGCGCGGTGTTCAACACCGTCGCGCCCGAGCGGGCGCTGGTCACCCTGCCGGCCACCAGCCTGGTGGTGGTACTGATCTTGATCCTCGGCGACCGCAGCCGCGGCGCCGGTTGAGCCGCCGAGTCTGGGAGCGAGCATGGCGTTCAATTCGAAGATGAGCGCGGAGGAGACCCGCTCGTGGTTCGCGGCAACCCCCGCCGAGCTCACCCAGGCGGGAAAGACCGGCCTCACTCCGCTCGCCCAGCTGGCGCTTCACAACAACGTCGAGGCGCTCACCGTACTCCTCGACGCCGGGGTGAACCCGAACACGAGCTTTCCGGCGATCGGCTACGACCGGGTGGTTGGTGCGTACCGGCCGAAGCCGGGCCAGTGGCCGCTCTCCGTGTTCGCGGGCTTCCACGGCGCAGCGGGCACCCTGGCGTTGCTGCTCGGGCGCGGCGGGTCGGTTCCCGCGGAGCACACCGCCCTGGTGCTCGAGCACATCGCGGGCGGGCAGCCCCCCGAGCTCGCGGCGAGTCTGGTCAAGACGCTCCTGGGCCAGGGCGACCCGCTGGCGAAGCCGGAGGTCGGTGCCGAAGCCCTGAACAACGCCGCGGCGGTGGGAAACCAGCGGGTTCTCGAGCTGTTGCTCTCCGCGGGAGTGCCGATCACCGCGCGGCGCGCAGACGGCCAAACGGTGACCCACTCCGCGAGCGGTTCACGCCACCCCGAGACGCTGGGCTGGCTCCTCGAGCGCGGGGCCCCGCTGAACATCAAGAACAAGGCCGGCGAGCTACCACTTGCGATTGCGCTGCGTCTGGGCGCGTACGAGACCGCCTTGACGCTGCTGCGCGCGGGCAGCCCGAGCGTCGGCCGCCTGGACTTGAAGAACGTCGAGCGGCTCGCCACTGCCGTCGAAAAGGCTCGCGCGATTCAGACGCCTGATGGGCCCGCGGTCGATCTGGCCGGGCTCTTCACTGCGCGCGCATGGGAACAGATCGCCGAACTCGCGGAGGTCGGCATGTCGATCGAGCAAAGTCTTTCGCTGAACGGCAAGCAGGTGCACGGCTTGCTGGAGTTCATGGATCACGCCCCTCTCGAAGCCAAGCGGCGTGTGCTCCCGGGGGTGACGGGCCGCGAGGCACTGTTGTTGACCGTGGCGAGCAAGGCGACGAATCCCGACGGGCTCGCGCTTCTCGCGGCCACGCTGGCGCTCGGCGACGACCTCAACCAACCCGGGCCGGACCTTCGCGCGACGGTGCTCGGCAGCGCGCTCTCTGCGAACGCGCCCGTCGAAGCGCTGGAGATGATCCTCGCCCGCGGCGCCAACCTGAACGGCGTCAAGAGGCGGCCGAGCACCGCGCACAGCGCCGCCCCACATCGCAGCGCGCTCGAATGGCTCGCGCAGAAGGGAGCCGACTTCGAACGCGTCTTCCCACCCGGGGGGACGCCGATTCAGCTCGCGGTCGAGCGGGGCTACGACGAGGGCGTGCTGGTTCTGGTGAAGGCCGGGGCACGGCTCGACGTGAAAGACGAAAAGGGCAGAACGCCGCTCGAGCGAGCGATGGAAAGAGGCGCGAAGAAAGAAGTGATCGACGCGCTCTCTGCCGGGTCTCCGAAGCCTACGTATCGACCGCCGCCTCCGGTTCGGATGACAGGTCGCAGCGAGCTCCTGCACGCGTGCGCGAGGGGCGACGTCGACGGGGTGAAGCGCCTGATCGGTCGCGGCGCCAAACCGGACGCCCGCGATTTCCGCGGCTCGACTCCACTCGCTGTCGCTGCGGTGCTCGACGAAGGCGCGGTGATCGACGCGCTGCTCGAGCTGGGTGCGAAACCCGACACGAAGACTGAAGACGGTCTCTCGCCGTGGGCGCTCGCCAGGCTCTTCGACGCGAAGAAGGCCGAGAAGCGCCTCGTCGCGGCGGGCGCCTCGACTGCCCCTGCGCTCCTCGCCGAGGCGCAGAGCATTCTCGAGCGCTACGCACGCTTGATCGACGAAGACGATCTGAACGGCCTGGCGAAGGCGATCGACGGAGGAATGGACTGCGATCTTCCGCTCCTCGGCGGTCTGACTCCCATGCACCGGGTGATCGACGCCAACCGCGACGAACTCCTCGAGGTGGTGATCCGCTCGGGGGCCGACGTCGAGCTCGTCGCGGGCGACAGGACGCCGCTGATGCGCGCAGCCGAACGCGGGCACCTGAAGCTCGTGGAGCGACTGCTCGCACGCCACGCCAAATTGAATCGCGTGAGCGACGGCTGGAATGCGGCAGGGCTCGCGAAGCGAGCCGGGCATGAGGACGTGGTCAAGCGCCTCGGGGGCACGCCGAAGCTCGGGGAGAAGCGGGCGCCCCGAAAGCCTGCGAAGCCGAAGGGGCCCAAGCTCGAGCGGCGAGAGGGACGGGTGATGGTGCTCGTCAACTGTGGGTTCACCGACGAGGACGACGACATGCCGTTCTGGTTCGACCACGACGACACCGAGTCGGTACGGCTCGAGAAAGGCGCCGAGATCGGCGGCGTCGCTGATGTTCTCCGCTGCCTCTCGTACGGTGACTCCTTCGCCGACCAGGCTGCCGCCGCGATCGCGAAGCTGAAGGTCGCGCCGACCGAGCTGTTCGTCCTCTACGACCTTGTCATGGTCTTGAAGCCGGGTCGCCTCCCCGAGGCCTGGCGTACCGTGCCCGGGATCTGGATGCTGGACGACGCCGCCTACGCCGGTGACTTCTCTTTCGAGAGGACGCCAAGGGGCTGACGCCTCGACCTGCCCAAACGCAGCGCCCCGGAGGGCGAGCCGAGAAAAGAACGGAGTCGTTCCGTAAGCCGAGGTCTGTTCCCCGCGAGCAGTTCCCCCCCGCGAGGCAGTGCACGTTCATCTAGTCCGTCGACGGCTTCACCAGCGCGATGGGCGCCGACACCTGCGCCTCGCTGCGCTCGTACGCGCGGATGACTTCCTGCACCAGCGGGTGGCGCACCACGTCGGCGTCGGAGAACTCGGTGAAGGCGATGCCGTCGATGCCCGAGAGCGTCGCCCTGGCGTGCGCCAGCCCCGACTGCCGCCCCATGGGCAGGTCGACCTGGGTGACGTCGCCGGTCACCACCGCCTTGGAGTTCGCTCCCAGGCGGGTGAGGAACATCTTCATCTGCTCCACGGTCGCGTTCTGCGCCTCGTCGAGAATCGCGAAGGCGTCGTTGAGCGTGCGGCCGCGCATGAAGGCGAGCGGCGCCACTTCCACCACCCCGTCCTCGATGAGCTGCTGGGCGCGCTCCTTGTCCATCATGTCGTCGAGCGCGTCGTAGAGCGGCCGAAGGTACGGGTTCACCTTCTCCGCCAGGTCGCCCGGCAGGAACCCCAGCTTCTCGCCCGCTTCCACCGCCGGCCGCGCGAGGACGATGCGCTTCACCCGCCGCTCGAGCAGCGCGCTCACCGCCATCGCCATCGCCAGGTACGTCTTGCCGGTGCCCGCGGGCCCGATGCCGAAGACGATGTCGTGCCGCTGCATCAGCTCGAGGTAGCGCTTCTGCGCCAGCCCCTTGGCCGCGATGGTGCGCCCGCTCGCCCGCACCAGCACCGGCGCGTCGACCACCTCGCGCAGGCCGTCTTCCCCGTCGTGGCCCAGCACCTTGATCGCCTGCTCGACGTCTTCCCGGTACACCGGGCGCCCGTTCTTGAGCAGCGTCAGCAGCTGGCCGATGAGCCGGGCCGCCACGTCGACCCGCTCTTCGGGCCCCGACAGGTGCAGCGACGCGCCCCGCTGCCCGACGCGCACGCCCAGGCGCCGCTCGAGCACCTTGAGGTTCTCGTTCTGCGTGCCCGCGAGCGTGCGCGCGACGTCGTTGTCTGCCAGGTCGACGTGCAGCTGTTTCATCGCAGGGGAGGCAGCAGCTGGAACTGCCCCGAATCCAGGGGCCGGTAGAAGTAGGGATCGCGCCACGGGTACCGCAAGTCGTCTTCGCGCAGCAAACCTGACGAGACCAGCGCATCGAGCTGCTCGGGCAGCTTCCCCTGCTCCAGCCGGTACACCTCCAGCGCCGCCGCCACCCGGCCCAGCTGCCGCTGGCTGAGCACCCGCTGGAACGCCGGGTCGGAGAAGGTCGTCGCCGACCCCAGGCCCAGCGCCGCCACGTCGAGCCGCGACCCCAGGAACGCCAGCACCGCCAGCACCACCATGGTCACCGCCACCCGCCCCATCACCTGGAAGGCGCGGGACAGGAACGACTCCTGTTCCTCGAAGTCCTCCGCCTGGCCCACCGTCGGCACCACGCGCAGGTAGTCCTGGTTCACCAGGTTGAGCAGCGCCTTGCAGGTCTCGAACTCCCCGATGCACGAGAGGTCGATGATCTTGCGCACCTGGAAGCCGCGCAGCGCGAACGCGTAGATCTGCCGTTCGACTTCCGACACGTCGCCTTCGGCCTTGCGGCTGCCGCCTCCGACCGCGTCGTCCAGTGCGGCGTCGAACTCGTCGGCCTTGAGCGGCGGCGGTGGCAGCTCCTTCTGCCGCTCGAAGGTCATCGACGGGCTCACGATGCGCCGGCGCACCACCGGCCACTCGTCGATGATGCGGAAGCCTTCCATCAGCACCGACTCCGCGCGCAGCGGCGTGAAGACCGGGTCGGGCTCCACGTCGATCTGCTCGAACTCGTAGGTGCCCGTCTTCCAGGTGAAGAGCTTGTAGAGCGTCTCGGTGTACTGCAGCTGCACCATCTGCCTGAACTTCTCCTGGCCGATGGCGCCCTGCGCGGTGAGCACGTCGCCCAGGCGCTGCAGCGTGCGCCGCTGCGTCTCCAGCGCCTGGTCGAGCTGCGCCTCGGTGATGAGCTCCGCCCGCACCAGCATGGTGCCGATGAGGTCCTTCTTGCGGCGGGTGCTCGACTCCGCCCGCACGATGGCGCCTTCCTTGAAGGCGATGGCCACTTCCTGGTCGCGCGCCTTGAGGTGCAGCTGGCCCGTCTTCCCCTGCTGCCCGATGAGCTGGAGGATGTCCGCGATGCCGAAGTCCTTGAGCGTGCCTTTGAGCGCCATGGGTCAGGCCTGCTCCTTCACCCACAGCGAGCGCAGCGACAGGGCCCACACCAGGAGCCCCAGCGGCAGGTACAGGCCCAGCCGCACCCCGGGCGAGAGCCCTTCCCATTCCACCCGCATCACCCCCGCGCGCAGCACCACCAGCGACGCGAAGAAGAGGAACACCAGCGCCCACACCACGCCCCGCACCACCTGGCCGCGGAAGACGTGGCCCATGCCGCTGCAGACCAGCCCCAGCACGCGCGAGACCTGCTCCACGAAGGTCGCGTAGCGGTCGACCTCCGCCTGCTTGCGCACCTTGAGCGATGGCGGCACCACGCCCTTGCGCGCGAAGACGTTCACGCACTGCGCGCACATCGTGCTCCCGGGCTGCAGCTCGGGGTCGCCGCGGTGGCTCGCCGGCCGGCCGCACTTCTCGCAGGCCTTCGAGGCGTCGAGCGGCCGCGAGAGGAACCCCAGGCCCACGATGGCCGCGCCCGCGAGCAGCGGGTACAGCCACGCCCACAGCCCGCTCACGTCTCCCAGGAGGAACGACGAGACCTGCGCCTGCACCTTGTCCTGGGCGTCGGGCGACTCGGCGAGCGCTCCCAGCTCCGCCGCCGGCAAGGGCACCGCCCACAGGTACGAGAGCGCGCTCGGCGCGTCGGCCGACGGCTCGGGCCGATCCGCGCCGAGGGCCCGCGCCTGCGACATCGCGGCGTTCCCCTGGTCGACCTCCAGCGCGGCGTTCTCCGCGGCGCTGGTCGCCACCCGGCGCTGGTAGTACCGCGCGAGGTTGAACGACGGCTCCGGCCGGCCCGGCAGCGCGCGCTGCGCCTGCTCGAGCAGCTCCTTCGGGTTCTGCAGGTCGCCCGCGGCGATCATCGCCACCGCCAGGTTCACCGAGGCCAGCGGGTCGTTGGGCCGCGTCACCAGCGCCGACTGGAACCGCGCCACCGCGGCGTCCGCCCGGCCCCGGCGCAGCTCGCGCAGCCCCAGCGCGTAGAGCTCGGCGTACCCCAGCGGGCTGTTCGCCGCGCGCACCTCGAGGCGGCTCGCCGCTGCGTCGCTGCCCAGGTCGCCCCGCGCGACGATGGCCACGTCTTCCGCGCGGGTGCCGTTCCACGACGCCCAGCTCGCGAGCCTGCCCGCGCCCACCGGCACCAGGCCCAGCGACGCCACCAGCACCGACGCCACCACCCGCTCGGCGAGCGACAGGTACAGGCACAGCGCCGCCAGCACCAGCAGCAGCGACGGCACCAGCCCCATGCGGAACACGAAGGGAATTCCCAGCACCAGCACCCCGATGGTCGCCGACTGCCAGCGCGCCATCAGGCGGGGGAAGAAGAAGTGCAGGTCGTGCAGGCAGTAGCGCAGCCGCCGCGCGGCGAGCACGAACACCAGCACCGACGCCAGCACCGCCACCGCCGCCAGCCCCGCCACCGCCACGTCGGCCACCGCCGGCCGCAGGAAGCGCGGGTCGGCCAGCGTGGCCCGCAGCGCGGCGCCCAGCTCCTTCACCACCCGGCCCGGCTCGGTGGGGTCCACCGCCAGGTACAGCCACGCGAGCCCCACCCGGCCCGCAGGCAGCGTGGGCGCCAGCGACACCGCGGCGAGCCCCAGGTCCACCGCGGTCGCCGCCTCGGCCGCCTTCTCCCGGGCGCGCGCAGCCCTCAGGAGCCCCATGGCCACGCCTTCGACGCCCGTGAGGCCCCCGTCGTCGCGCAGCGACAGCAGCGCCGCGCGGGCCTTGCCTTCGGCGACCACGTCGCCCTGGGTCACCGCCGTGCGCCACGCGGCCACCGCCTTGAGCAGCTCGGCGTCGCCCACCGCCACCAGCTTGAGCGCCGCAGGGTTCGACGGCAGCGCCGCGGGCACCACCGGCGCCACCGGCGGCGGCTTCACCGGCTTGAGCTTGGGGTCCACCTTGGGCTGGCCGCGCACCCCGGCGTCGCCCGCGGGCCTGACCACCGGCTTGAGCGACGGGTCGTCGATCAGCGTCGGCGGCTCCACGTCCTGGGCCCGCACCGCGAACGAGACCATCACGAATGCCAGGGCGGCCAGACGCATCGAGCCCGCGCAGTCTACCCGCAGAGCCCTTTCCCGGAAGCTGGGAGTTGTGCCATCTGCGCCCATGGCGAACGCACAGGCAGCGCTGGACCGGTTGGTCGACATCATGCGCCGGCTCCGCGCGAAGGACGGCTGCCCCTGGGACCGAGAGCAGGACCTGCGCAGCCTCCGGCCGTACCTGGTGGAGGAGTGCTACGAGGTCCTCGACGAGATGGACCGGGTCGCCTACGGCGGCCCCTGGCGGCCCCTGGCGGAAGAACTGGGCGATCTCCTGTTCCAGATCGTCTTCCACGCCCAGCTCGCCAGCGAGCTGAAGGAATTCGACATGGCCGACGTGTGCAACGCCATCTCGGACAAGATCGAGCGCCGCCACCCCCACGTCTTCGGCGAACAGAAGGTGTCCGGGAGCACCCAGGTGCTGGAGAACTGGGCCAAGCTCAAGGCCGACGAGCGCAAGGCGAAGACCGGCAAGGCCGGCAGCGTGCTCGACGGCGTGCCCACCGGCGCCCCCGCGTTGCAGCGCGCCGAGCGCCTCACCGAGAAGGCCTCGCGCATCGGCTTCGACTGGAAGGAAGTGGGTCAGGTGCGCGCCAAGCTCGACGAGGAGCTGCGCGAGCTCGACGAGGCCATCGCCTCCAAGGACCGCGACGCTCTGGAACACGAGCTCGGCGACGTGCTCTTCACCCTGGCCAACCTCGCCCGGCACCTCAACACCCCGGCGGAAGACGCCCTGCGCCAGGCCAACGCCCGCTTCACCCGCCGCTTCCACGGGGTCGAGCGCCGGCTCGAGGCCGCCGCGGTGCCCTTCGGCAAGGCGACCCTGGAGCAGCTCGACGGCTACTGGAACGAGGTCAAAGCGGAGGAACGCGCCAAGCGCTGAAGGCCACCTTCCGCCACCCCAAGGAGAACCCGGGGTTGCATTGAGGCATCAGCCGTCGTAGGGAAGCGCCCTTTCGCCGTTCGATTCTCTTTGAAGGAGCACGTTGTGGCCAACACCCGTTCCGCCCAGAAGCGCAACCGCCAGATGATCAAGCGCCGCGCGCGCAACACCACCGTGCGCAGCGCGGTGAAGACCGCGCTCAAGAAGGCCCGCGAGGCCCTCGCCGCCGGCGACGCTGGCAAGGCGAAGGAAGCCGTCAGCGCCGCGACCCGCATGCTCGACCGCGCCGCCAGCAAGGGCGTGCTCCACGCGCGCAACGCCTCGCGCCGCATCGGCCGCCTGGCGACCGCGCTCGCCGCCAAGTAGTCGCGGCACCGCAGCGACCGTCTCCAGCAGCTACCGGCGAAGGGCGTCGAGCCCTTCCCGCGCCAGGGTCTCGGCGAGCCGCCTCAGGGCCGCTTGCCGGTTCGCCTCGGTCAGCAGCACGTCGGCCCCCGATAGGTACGCTTCCCGCTCGGTGACGCGCGTCTGGGCCTTGGTTTCCCCGTCGACCACCAGCTTGAGCGAGAGCGTCGCCGACAGCTGGTAACCAGGCAGCGCGCCCGGGCTCGCCAGCAGCACCCCCGCGGTGACCTGCTCCACGCTGCCTTCGAGCCTGGCCGGCCCTTCCGGCCCGCCCAGGGCCCCCCAGCGCTGCAGCTGCTCGCGCAGCGCCTGGGTGACGAACACCTCCGCCCCGGCCTCGGCGGTGAGGTTCCCCAGCATGGGGACCCAGGCCGCCTTCACCTCGCCCGGCAGGCCCGCGCTCGGCCGCACGAAGCGGTAGCCGCACGAGGCCGTGAGCACCGCGACGGCGAGGGCCACCGAGCGCAGCACGCGCGGCGACCCTCTCAGCCCACCACGTAGTTGATGAGCCGCTTGGGCACGAAGACCACCTTGCGCAGCGTCTTGCCTTCGAGCGCGCTCTTCACCTTGTCGTCGGCCTCGGCGCAGGCCCGCACCTCGGCCTCGGTCGCCGTCGCCGCGGCCCGCACCTCGGCGCGCAGCTTGCCGTTCACCTGCACCGCGTACGGCAGCACGTCGTCGACCACCAAGCCGGGGTCGAACGCCGGCCAGCCCGAGCGCACCAGCGGCTGCGCGGCCCCGTACCCCTGGGCCACCTCGTCGGCCAGGTGCGGCGCGATGGGCGTGAGCACCGTGGCCACGATGCGCACCGCTTCGGCCATCGCCGACTTCTCGGCGTCGTTCGCCGGCTCGCCCGCCGCGTAGAGCGAATTCACGCACTCCATCACCCCGGCGATGGCGGTGTTGAAGGACAGCCGCTCCATCGCCTCGGTGACGCGCTTGAGGCACTTGTGCGCCGCGCGGCGAATCTCCAGCGCCTTGCCGTCGTAGGTGCCGGTGTACTTCACCGCCGCGCACGCCTGCTGCGCGTAGGCCAGCGCCCACACCCGCTTGAGGAAGCGGAAGGCGCCTTCCACCTGCTTGTCGCTCCAGTCGAAGTCCTGCTCCGGAGGGCCGGCGAACATCACGTAGGTGCGGCAGGTGTCGGCGCCGTACTGGCCGACGATGCTGCTCGGCGCCACCACGTTGCCCCAGCGCTTCGACATCTTGCGGCCGTCGGGGCCGTTGACGATGCCCTGGGTGATGAGCCGCTTCACCGGCTCGTCGCCTTCCACCAGCCCGAGCAGCTTCATCACCCGGTACCAGAACCTGAAGTACAGCAGGTGCATCGTGGCGTGCTCGGGGCCGCCCACGTACACGTCGACCGGCAGGTACTGCTTGGCCTTCGCCGCGTCGAAGGGCGCCTCGGTGAAGCCGGGCGAGAGGTAGCGCGCGAAGTACCAGCAGGAGTCGACGAAGGTGTCCATCGTCTCCGTCTCGCGCCGCGCCGGCCCGCCGCACTTCGGGCAGGTGGTGTTGACCCACGAGGCCACCTTCGCCAGCGGCGGCTCGCCCTTGCCGGTGAGCACCCGCTCGGTGTCGATGTCCGGCAGCTCCACCGGCAGCTGCGCGTACGGCACGGGGATGCCGTGGCGCTGCGGGTCGCACTTCTCGCAGTAGAGGATGGGAATCGGCGTGCCCCAGTAGCGCTGGCGCGAGAAGCCCCAGTCCTTCTGGCGCCAGGTGACCATCGGCGCGCCCTTCTTCTGCTCGGCGAGCCAGGCGGCCATCGCCTTGCGCGCCTCGGCCGACGGCTTGCCGGTGTACGGGCCCGAGTCGACCAGCACGCCGTCGTCGGTGTCCGGGGCGTCGGGCAGCGCGGAGGCCCCGCTCGACGGCGTCACCACGGCCTTGAGCGCCAGCGCGTACTTCCTGGCGAACGCGAAGTCGCGCGCGTCGTGCGCGGGCACGCTCATCACCGCGCCGGTGCCGTAGTCGGCGAGCACGAAGTTGGCGATCCACACCGGCACCTTGGCGCCGCTGAAGGGGTTCACCGCGTACGCCCCGGTGAAGACGCCTTCCTTCTCCGCGCCTTCCTCGGTGCGCTCGGTCTTCGACTTCCGCGCCATCGCCGCCACGAAGGCCTTCACGCCCTCGGCCTGCGCCGGCGCGGTGATCTTCTCCACCAGCGCGTGGTCGGGCGCGAGCACCAGGTACGTGCAGCCGAAGATGGTGTCCACCCGGGTGGTGAACACCCGCGCCGAGTACTGCGTGCCGTCGATGGCGAAGTCCGCTTCCACGCCTTCCGACCGGCCGATCCAGTTGCGCTGGGCGGCGGTGATGCGGTCGGGCCACTCGGTGAGCTGCGAGAGCCCGTCGAGCAGCGCCTGCGAGTACTTCGTGATGCGGAACGCCCACTCGGGCATCTCCTTGTCCTGCACCGCGGAGTCGCAGCGCTCGCAGCGCCCGTCCTTCACCTGCTCGTTGGCGATGACCGTGAGGCAGCCGGTGCACCAGTTGACCTTCGAGAAGCGCCGGTAGACCAGCCCGCGCTCCAGCATCTGCAGGAAGAACCACTGGTTCCAGCGGTAGTAGGCGGGCTTCGAGGTGTCGACTTCCAGCGCCCAGTCGTACGCGTACCCCAGCGAGCGGATCTCCGCCTTGAAGCTGGCGATGTTCTCCGCGGTGCGGGTGGCCGGGTGCACCCCGTCCTTGATGGCCGCGTTCTCCGCCGGCAGGCCGAACGCGTCCCACCCCATGGGGTGCACCACGTCGAAGCCCTGCATGCGGTGGTAGCGCGTGAGCACGTCGCCGATGAGGTAGTTGCGCACGTGCCCCATGTGCATCTTGCCCGACGGGTACGGCAGCATCTCGAGCACGTACTTCTTGCCCCGGGGCCCACCCTTGCCGGCGGAGAACAGCTCCTGCCGGGCCCAGGTGTCCTGCCACTTGGGCTCGATGACCGACGGCTCGTACTTTTCGTTCAGCGCCATGGTGCGTTGACTCTCTGGTTAGAAGGCGGCCGCGCCGGGCACGCGCGGGTAAGGAATCGCGTCGCGAATGTTCGCCAGCCCGCAGACGTAGACGACGAGCCGCTCGAACCCCAGACCGAAGCCGGCGTGCGGCACGCTGCCGTAGCGCCGCAGGTCGCGGTACCAGCCGTAGTGCGCCGGGTCGAGCTTGAGCTCGCGCAGGCGCTGGTCGAGCAAGGGCAGCCGTTCCTCGCGCTGGCTGCCGCCGATGATCTCCCCGATGCCGGGGGCGAGCACGTCCATCGCGGCGACCGTCTTACCGTCGTCGTTCTGCCGCATGTAGAAGGCCTTGATGTCCTTGGGGTAGTTCATCACCACCACCGGGCGGCCCACGTGCTTCTCGGTGAGGTAGCGCTCGTGCTCGGTCTGCAGGTCCTGGCCCCAGCGGGGCAGGAACTCGAACTTCTGGCCCGACTTCTCGAGGATCTTCACCGCCTCGCCGTAGTCGAGGCGCTCGAAGCTCGAGCCCACCAGCGCTTCCAGCCGGGTGATGGCCGCCTTGTCCTGGCGCTCCACGAAGAACTTGAGGTCGTCTTGCCGTTCCTGGAGCACGGCGGTGAAGACGTACTTGAGGAAGTCTTCCGCGAGCTGCGCGTCGGCCGCGAGGTCGGCGAAGGCGATCTCCGGCTCGATCATCCAGAACTCGGCGAGGTGCCGGGTGGTGTTCGAGTTCTCGGCGCGGAAGGTCGGGCCAAACGTGTACACCTTGGACAGCGCCAGGCAGTACGCCTCGACGTTGAGCTGCCCGGACACGGTGAGGAAGGCTTCCTTGCCGAAGAAGTCCTTGGCGAAGTCGATCTTCCCTTCGGGCGTGCGCGGCAGGTTCGCCAGGTCGAGCGTGCTCACCCGGAACATCTGCCCCGCGCCTTCCGCGTCGCTGGCGGTGATGATGGGGGTGTTCACCCACACGAAGCCGCGCTCGTGGAAGAAGCGGTGAATCGCCATCGCCATGCAGTGCCGCACCCGCGTCACCGCGCCGAAGGTGTTGGTGCGCGGCCGCAGGTGCGCCACCTCGCGCAGGAACTCGAGCGAGTGCTGCTTCGGCTGGATGGGGTAGGTCTCCGGGTCGTCGACCAGGCCGTGCACCACCACCGACTTCGCCTGCACCTCGACGCTCTGGCCCTTGCCCTGGCTCTGCACCAGCGTGCCGCTGCATTCCACCGAGGCGCCCGAGGTCAGCTTGAGCACCTCGCTCGCGTAGTTGGCGAGCTCGCCCGGCGCCACCACCTGCAGCGCGTCGAAGCACGAGCCGTCGCTCACCGCGAGAAACGACAGGCCCGCCTTGCTGTCGCGCCGGGTGCGGATCCACCCGCGCACCGTCACCTCGGTGCCCACCGGCACTTGCCCCGACAGCGCTTGCTTGGCGCTCACCACCTGCATGGCTTTGACCCTCGACGAAAGCGTTCGCGCACACCGACGGGCGGCGCGCCTCAAGCCTTACCGTGAAGGTGACGCCGTCGTCTCGCCCCAATCGACGCAGGCCGGTCGCCCCCCGTCAGGCCGCCGGGAGCACCAGCCGCACGGTCGACCCGAAGCGCACGCTCGACTCCAGGAACATGCCGCCCCCCATCGAGGTGATGAGCCGGTAGCACAGCGGCAGCCCGAGCACGCCCCGGCCCCGGGCATGCTTGGCCGCGGGGTCGAACGCCCGCGCCGCCTCGTGCGGCAGCATGCCCACCCCGGTGTCGCTCACCTCGAGGGTGACCTCGTTCTGCTCCGGGTCGAAGGACGCCCGCAGGGAAATCTCGTTGCCGCCCGGCTTCCCCAGGGGAATCGACTCCGCGGCGTCGGTGAGCACCTTGAGCAGCACCTGCACCAGCCGCGCTTCGTTGGCGTAGACCATGGGCAGCGCCCCCACCGACTGGGTGAAGCTGGCGCGGCGGGAAATCTGCGGCCAGGCGACCTTCACCGCCGCCTCCACCGCGCGCCGCGGGTCGGTCTGCTCCACCCCGCCGCGGTCCTCGAGCGCGAACAGCTGCAGGCTCGCCACCGTCGCCGCGACCCGGTCCACCCCGTCGATGGTGTCCTTCATCGCCTCGAGCAGCTCCGCGCCCTGCTGCCCCGGCGCCTCGCCGAGCAGCCCGCGCAGCTCGCGGGAGACGAATTCCAGGTTCGAGCGCACGAAGGCGAGCGGGTTGTTGATCTCGTGCGCGATGCTGGCGGCGATCGCCCCCACCGCCCCCACCCGATCCGACCACGCCCGCTGCGCCGGGGCCTCGAGGCCCCGCACCTGACCCGGCGCCTGCGGCTGGTCGTCGCGCTCACTCACCCCGCCCGCGAGTCTAGCAGGGTGCTGAAATTCCCCGGACCGAGCCCGAACGCCGGGAGTGGGATCTTCAGCCCCCTGCTCGGGGCTCGACGCCGGGGCTCAAGAAACACCGAGGCCGCGGCCGCCAGGAGTGGCGGACCGCGGCCCGGGTGCGGCAGTGATGCGAAAGGCCTCAGTAGCCGGCGCGCGCGATGCCGCGGTACGCCGACGACGCAGTGCGGATGTTGTGACGGATGCCGTACGAGCAGCCCTTCGCCTCGTACGCCCACATCGAGCCCCAGCCGTCGCCCGACTCGAAGAGGAACACGTGGCCGTGGCCACCCGAGTGGTAGTTCAGCGCGTCGCCGCGGCGGATCGACGAGCGGCGCACGCCGTGCCACAGGCTCGAGTCCGACGCGAAGCTCGCCGTCGAGTACGGGTGCCAGTCGTGGGTGAGGCTGGTGTTGCTCGAGGGCACCTGCCACAGCTTGGCCACGTAGCCCGAGCAGTCGGCGCCCTTGGAGCCGTAGTGACGGCAGCTCGGGCACGAGCCGTAGCAGCTGCCCTTGGTCGACGACGTCGGGCCGCCCGGGTTCCACGCCGCGTGGCCCCACCAGTACGAGAAGCCGACGCCCGACTTGGCGCGCTTCACCGCGCCGTCGCGGTTGTGCGCGGTGATGTCGCCGCCCGTCGAGCCGCCGCCGGTCGACCCGCCGCCCGTGCTCGCCACCTTGAGGTAGCTGCCGTAGCTCCAGCCGGTCACCCCGTTGTACTTGATGTTGTACCAGCCGCTGACCGGGGTGGTCCGGTTGACGGTGGTGACGGTGGCCCCGGCGGGGATCACGAGGCGAACCCGGTAGCCCGTGCCGGCCCCGGTGCGCAGGTTGAGCGCGCTGGTGGTCTTCAGGCGGGTGCCGATGGAGACCCCCGACGAGAGCTCGGCGGCCACCGTGCCGGCGCCGTCCTCCGCGCCCGTCATCAGGTCGCTGTCGGTGTCCGTCACCGTGCCCGCGCAGCCGCCCAGCACCATCGCCGCCGCCAGAAAGCCCGCCTTCAGTGTCACGTTCGCGTTCATGTGCGTTCTCCTGCTGTGCCCGGAAACGACGGGCGTGTTGCTCGGTCGCCAGGAATAGCGAGCCCCGTGCCAGATCCAGTCACTCCCTCTGAAGAGGGTGCTCGAATGTCAGTCATCTTTGCAGGGCGTGTCGACCGGTTCCCGGACAGGATCTCGCCGATCGTTCTGACTGACGACGTCACTGTCCGGGCTCAGGTCGACGTCACCCCAACGCGACAGTGCCCAAGCGCAGTCGAAAGTGATTCTCTGTGCGGCAATGAGACGCAGGCTCGCACCGGCAGTCGCCGTGTTGGTCATCGCGCTCGCCGTCGTGCTGGCGGTCGTCTTCTGGCCGGCCAGCGACGTCGCCGAGGGCGACAGCAGCCCCGCCACCACCGCCGCGAACGGGAGCAGCGGCGAGCGCCCCACTGCGCGTGCCCTGGGTGGGCAGATCGCGGTCGACGGCCCCGACGCAGGCAGCGCAGGGCCCAGGGGCCCCGACGTGTTCGCCACCTTCGGCTGGGGCTCGGGCGACGGGCAGCTCGGCCGCAACCGGCCCGACGAGGCGAACCCCGAAGCGCCGATGAGCCTCACCATCGACCCGCAGGGCAACGTGTGGATCCTCGACCAGGTGAACAACCGCCTGGTGAAGCTCGACAAGACCGGCAAGGTCATCGGCAACGTGCCGGTGCCGGTGCAGGGCGCCCAGGACCTCGCCGTCGCCAAGGACGGCACGGTGATGGTGCTCGACCGCCTGCTCGACGAATCGGTCGCCCTGCTCGGCCCCGACGGCAAGCCGCTCGGCGAGCTCAAGCTCACCGGCAAGAACCTCGAGGAAGGCGGCTCGGTCACCGGCCTCTTCAGCACCGACGACGGCTCGGTCTACGTGGAGCGCGAGCACGGCGACCTGGTGCGCGTCGGCGACACCAAGGGCAAGGCCGACCCCGACCAGGAAGAAGTGCCCGGCCGCCTGTCCCGCGACGGCACCACCTACCTCAACGCCGGCATCACCGAGCCGGGCACCGACCGCGTCTACGTCAACGCCATCGACCGCGCGAGCCGCGCCCACCGGTACACCCGCGAGTTCCGCCTGGGGAGCGAGGCGGTGGCGCTCACCCTGCTCGACACCGACCGCTCGGGCATCATCTACCTCGGCGTGCTGGTGGAGAAAGGCGGCCCGCCGCCTCTGGGGGCCGACCCCGACGCCCCCAACCCCAACGCCAGCTACTCCATGCTCATCACCTGCCTGGACCCGCTCGACGGCCACCAGCTCGGCCGCGCGGAGGTCGAGCCCAACTCCAGCGCCGACGAGACGTTCCGCGAGCTGGTGGTGCGCGACGAAGGCGGGGTGCTCTACCTGTTCCGCACCGAGCAGAGCGCCGACGTCCGCGTGGTGAACTGCCGCTGACCCTCCGCGACACCTCGAGGAGACCTCCGTGCTCCGTACGCTGCTCGCCACCCTCGTGCTCACCCAGGCCCGGCTCCCCACCTCGGACCGCGGCACGCTCGTGCTCCCCGAGCCGGTGACCTTCGCGACCGGCACCGCCACCCTCACCCCCCAGGCCGCCGAGGTGCTCGCGCTGGTGAAGGGCCACCTCGAGGCCACCGCGTCGCTCACCACCCTGCGCATCGAAGGCCACACCGAGGCCGGCACCCCGAAAGGTCAGGCGCTGTCCGAGGCCCGCGCGCTCGCGGTGGCGAGGGCGCTCGTCGCGCTGGGGGTCGACTGCCACCGCCTGCTGCCGGTGGGCTTCGGGCCCACCAAGCCCATCGCCGAGCGCGGCAACGCCCGGGTGGACTTCGTCAACGCCGCGCTGCGCGGGCGCCCCATCGGTGGCCTCCCGCTCGACGGCGGTGGCCAGGCGGCCGGAGACCCCTGCGCGAAGTGAGCCGGGTCAGCGCGCCAGCGCCAGGTGTCCGGCGAGCGCGAGGCAGCACAGCAGCTCGAGGCCCGACGCGCCCAGGAACACCCGGCGCAGCCGAGGGCCCGGCGCCAGCAGCGCCGCCAGGCCGTGCATCGGCAACAGCAGCGGCGCCCCCATCAGCCGCAGGAAGCTCAGCGCGATCCACCCCGACGCATCGTGGCCGCCGCGCACGCTCAAGAGCCCGAGGAGCCCCGGCACCCCGGTCAGCGCCACCGCGACCGAGAGCGCCGCGAGGCTCAGCCAGAACGGCGTGCTGCGCCGCAGGAAGTAGAGCGCCGCGGCGGTGGGGAGCAGCGCGCCGGCGGCGAACACCATCAGGAACAGCGAGAGGTCGCCGAAGGCGTACATGCCCTGCGAGGCCTGCCGGTCGGGCCCGTCGGTGGCCACCACGTACAGCGCGACCACGCCCACGGCCACCAGCGCCGCGGCCACGTAGCCGCCCACCACCAGCGAAGCCTTGCCGAGCCGCCCCAGCGTCATCGTCACGGGAGCGTACCGGGTCCGCACGCGACGCTCCGGCTCCGAAAGGCCAGGCCGTCGGGCGAACAGGTCGAGCGGTCGCGGCCCTGCCGTGAGCGGCCGTCAGCCGACCACGCGCCACTGCTGCCCGGCCGGGGTGTCCTTCACCTCGGCGCCGAGCGCCTTGAGCGCGTCGCGCAGCCGGTCGGACTCCGCCCACTGCTTCGCGGTGCGGGCGGCGGCGCGCTCGGCCAGCAGCGCGTCGATGGCGGCGCGGTCGAGCCCCCGGTCCTTCACCAGGCGGTCGCGGCGGCGCTCGAGCCACGCGGTGGGCGACTCCTCGAAGAGCCCGAGCGCGGGAGACAGCGTGCTCACCACGCCGCGGAGCGCAGCCATGGTGCGCGCGGCCACCGCCTTGTCCTTCACCTTCGACTTGCCGTCGGCCAGCTCGTTGAGCTCGGCGAACAGCCCGCTCAGCACCCCGAGACCGCCCGGCACGTTGAAGTCGTCGTCGAGCGCGGCCTCGAACTCGGTGAGCGAGCGGCGCGGGTCGCCGTCGACCGGCCCTTCCCCGGCCTTCGAAGCGGCGAGCTTCTCGTCGACCTTGCGCAGCGTCTCGTAGAAGTACTCCATGCGCCCTTCGGCGTCGGCGAGCGACTTGTCGCCGAAGGCGAGCGGGCTGCGGTAGTGCGTCGAGAGGAAGAAGTAGCGCAGCGCTTCGGCGTCGACCTTGCCGAGCGCGTCGCGCAGCCGCACCACGTTGCCCAGGCTCTTCGACATCTTCGCGCCGTCGAGGTCCAGGAAGCCGCCGTGCATCCACACGTTGCAGAAGCGGCAGCCGTTGCCCGCCTCGCTCTGCGCGAGCTCGTTCTCGTGGTGCGGGAAGATGAGGTCCCGCCCGCCGCCGTGGAGGTCGATGGTCTTTCCCACGTGCTTGGCGGCCATCGCCGAGCACTCGATGTGCCAGCCCGGCCGGCCCTTGCCCCAGGGGCTGTCCCACGACGGCTCGCCGGGCTTGGCGGCCTTCCACAGCGCGAAGTCGAGCGGCTCGCGCTTCTGCTCGCCGGGCGCCACGCGCTCGCCGGCCCGCAGCTCCTCGAGGTTCCGCTTCGAGAGCTTGGCGTACTCGGGCCAGCGCGAGACCTGGAAGTACACGTCGCCCTGGCTCTCGTAGGCCACGCCCTTCGCCACCAGCTGCTCGACGAGGGCGATGATCTCCGGAATGGTCTCCGAGACCTTCGGCGAGACGTCGGGGGCGAGCAGCCGCAGCGCCTTCGCGTCGGCCTCGAACTCCCGCACGAAGCGGGCGGCCAGCTCGAGCGCGCTCTCGCCGGTCTCCTTCGCCGCGTTGATGATCTTGTCGTCGACGTCGGTGTAGTTCCGCACGTAGCGGACCTGGAACCCGCGGTAGCGCAGGTAGCGCACCACCACGTCGAACGACGTGAACGTGCGCGCATTGCCGATGTGCACGTAGCTGTAGACCGTCGGGCCGCACACGTAGACGCCCAGCTGCCCGGGGACCAGCGGAGCGAGCGGCTCCTTCTGCCCGGTCACCGTGTTGAAGATTCGCACCGACTCGACGCCCATTTGACGCAGAGCAGTGTACGCAAACCTCACCTTCCTGCCTGTACACAAAATGGTCAGATCGGCGCCCACGCTCCAACTGTCGCTTCCACCGTTGCGCTCGGCGTGCACCCACACCGCGAAAATGAATTCCAAATCACTGATTTCGCTGCTCTTCTTCCGGGCTCACCGGACCCGTCCCGTGGCCGTTCTCTTGCTTTGAAACTCTCTCGCCATGCCCTCGAACCCCAAGCGCTCAACCACCCGATCGGCCATGCCTTTCGACGACGTCGACGTGCTGCGGGCCGACGACCCGCGCCCCCAGCGCGTGGCCCAGGCGCCCGTGCGGTCGGCGGTGCGGCGCGGAGTGCGGCGCGGCTCGGCCGACGCCACCGCGGACATGGAATCGGAGCGCGATGAGGAGCTGCGCCCGAGCTACGACCTGTCGGCGATGAAGAGCAAGAGCCGCCCGGTGTTCCTCTACGTCGAGCGCGGCCCGGGCCAGGGCCAGCTGATGCAGCTGCAGGACGGTGCGCTGGTCATCGGCCGCGCGTCGGTCTCCGACCTGCGCCTGCAGCACCCGTCGGTCAGCCGCCGCCACGCCCAGCTGCGGCGCGCGGGTGAGCAGTTCTTCGTGCGCGACCTCGGCAGCCAGAACGGCACCTTCGTCAACAAGAAGCGCCTGAGCACCGAGGTCGAGGTGCAGGTGGGCGACGCCATCGCGGTCGGCAGCGCGCTGCTCAAGCTCCGCGGGCCGCTGAACACCGGCGAAGGCCTCGACGCGCCGGCGACGGCGTCCGGCCCGCTGGCCGGCGGGCCCACCCGCGCCAAGCAGCGCACCCACCTGCCGACGGCGGTGGTGCGCCGCGATCTCGCGGAGCCCAAGACCAACGCCTTCAAGGTGGCGATGGTCGCCGGCGGCGTGGGCTTCGGCCTCGCCGCGGTGCTCGTCTTCGCCCTGGTGAAGACCATGGCGCCCGACGTGGCGCCGCTGCGCAAGCTCGCCGCGAGCGCGCTGCCCGCCGCGAAGGTCGCTGCCCCGGTCAACGACATGGTCATCGAGGCGAGCGAGGCGGTGGTCACGCCCGAGAATCGCCGCCGGGTGGCCGAGTCGCTCTCCCGCAAGGAACAGGAGCTCGCCGCCAAGCGCGCCGCCGAGGCCCCGCCTGCGCCCGCCGAGCCCGCGCAGCTCGAGAAGCCTGCGGCGCCTGCCAAGGTCGCCGAGGCGCGCGCCCCGGTCCACGCTCCCGCTCACCAGGAGCCCGCCCGGGCCGAGAAGGCCGAGAGCGAGCCGTCGCCCAAGGCCGGCCGCGCCGCGCTCCTCAAGGACTACCTCGCCGGCGACGTGAGCAGCGCGCTCGCTGCGGCGAAGGACGCCGGCGACGCCGAGCTGTCGGCGAAGCTCGCGGCCTTCAACACCGCGTACGCCGCGGCCAAGAGCGCCGTCGAAGGCAACAACGGCAACGCGGCCATTCGCAGCTACGAGAAGGCGCTCGCGGTCGACAAGGACCTGTCGAAGGGCAGCGGCAGCTACGCCAAGGAGATCAAGGGCGAGCTGTCGAACCTCTACGAGGCGGTGGGCAACACGTTCCTGCGCGCCAGCCAGGACGCCAACGCCAAGAAGGCCTTCGCCGCCGCGGTCTCGTACAACCCGGCCAACGCCGAAGCGAAGCAGGCGCTGGCGCAGCTCGGCGGCGAGGTGAGCGAGGCGGCGCCCGCGGCCAAGGCGGAAGCGAAGCCGGCCGGCAAGAAGTCCGCCGATGCGGCGTTCGACGACGAGGACGAGAAGCCGGCCAAGAAGGCCGTCGCCAAGGCCGCGCCGGCGGCGAAGAAGCCTGCGAGCCGCTCCAAGGCCATCGACGACGCGTTCGACGAGTAGCCGCCTCGAGGGGCCTCGAGCGGCCCTCCGCGCAGTGCCTCGGGCCCACTCCTGCTCAGCCGGGGGTGGGCTTCGCTGCTTTCGGGCCACCCAGCCGGGCCAGCATCGCGCGCAGGCCACGCAGCAGGAGCCAGGTGTTGAGCGCGGCGAAGGCCGCCAGCACGCCGAACCAGCCGATCGCCGCCACGCTCTGGCGCGGGCGCTCGGACTCCACCACCAGCCACTCGGGGCTGAGCTCGCCGAAGCCCTGGTGCTTCTCGAAGGCGTCCGACCAGCGCGCCGAGGCGTCGGCCTTCGACAGGAGCCGGCCGCGCACCGAGAACGAGCGCGGGTCGGGCGGTGGCGGCGGCTTCCCCGCGAGCCAGTCCTCGGTGGCCAGCGCCGGGCGCGCCAGCAGGAGCTTGGTGTCGCGCACGCCCACCACCACCACGGTGAGCTGGCCGTCGCGGCCGTAGCTCGCGCGCGAGGTCGGCGCGCCGTGCAGCTGCACGTAGGTGTTCGAGGCCAGCCGCTCGAAGTGGTAGTCGCCCTCGACGCCCAGGTCGACGGGCTCCGGGCTCGACCAGAAGTAGGCGGCGTCGGGCCACTGCCGCAGACAGAGGTAGAGGGTGGCGAGCAGCACGACGGCGGCCAGCACCGGGGTCACTCCGACCGCCGACGGCCGCTCCAGCCGCGCCTCGAGCTCTGCGAGGCGCGCCTGGCGTTCCTCCTCGAGCCCACCGCCTCCGTCGCTGCTGGTGTCGGCCATGCGAGCGGGCGGTGGGAACGAGGACTACGGGAGGCTGAAGATCTTCTTCAGGTCGTTCTCGATGTCGTCCTCGCTGCAGCTCTTGGCGAGCGACAGCTCCTTGATGAGGAGCGAGCGGGCGGTGTCGAGCATCTTGCGCTCGCCGAACGACAGGTCCTTGTCGCCCTTGAGCAGGTAGAGGTCGCGCAGCACTTCGGCGATCTCGAAGACCGAGCCGGTCTTGATCTTCTCCATGTACTCCCGGTACCGCCGGTTCCAGGTGGTGGAGTCCACCGAGATGTCCTTCTCCTTGAGGATGGCGTAGACCTGCCGCACGTCGTCCTCGCCGATGATCTCGCGCAGACCGACCGAGCCCACCTTGTTGATGGGGATCATGATCCGCATCCCGTTTTCCAGGATGCGCAGCACGTAGAACGACTGGCGCTGACCGGCGACCTCGGTGTGCTCGATGCCCATCACCTCGCCCACGCCCTGGCCGGGGTACACGGCCTTGTCGCCCGTCTTGAAGCTGGTCTGCACGAACTGCCTCCTTGGCCCTCTGTTTTCAGGTGGTTGAGACAGCGGGCCGGCGCCTCTTACCACATCCCAGGCTTGACCACCACACCCCACACCCACTAGCCTTCCGGCCCGCTGGGCGGGCGTTCGGGGCAGGTGGAGTTCGGGGGCGGGGGTGGGTCCGTGGGGGAATTTCTTTCATTCTTGCGGGGAGTTGAGCGTCAGCCGCTCCTCCTCATCGCGCTCGCAGTGCTCCTCGGTCTGGCCCTGGGTCCATGGACGCCTGGGCTGGGGCTTCCATTCCTCCTCGCGTCGCTCGCGCTGCTGGTCGCGGCCTTTCGGCATCGGGCGCTCTGGTGGCCGGCCGCGCTGCTGCTGAGCGCCGG
This sequence comes from Myxococcaceae bacterium, assembly GCA_019694595.1. Lineage (GTDB taxonomy): Bacteria > Myxococcota > Myxococcia > Myxococcales > Myxococcaceae > JAIBBQ01. The sequence goes on along the minus strand of JAIBBQ010000074.1, from coordinate 355 downwards.
GCTGTCGACGCTCGCTGCAGGGCCGTCGGTTCCCTGCCCCGAGGCGCCGAGCGTGACCCTCGAAGGCGAGGTGAGCGCCGACTCCGGGCCCCAGGCGATGGTGCTGCTCGCCTCGCGCCTCGACGGCCAGCCCACGAGGCTGCGGGTGTCCTTGCGCGCGGCGGCCGCCGAGCTGCCGCGCGAGGTGCAGCCCGGCGCGCGGGTGCTGGTGCGCGCGCGGCTCAAGCCCATCGACGCGCGGGCGGCGAACCCCGGCGAGCGCTCGACCGAAGGCCACCTCGAGCGGCTGGGCCTGCGGTGCGCGGGCCGCTTCGATCCGCGAGAGCTCGCGGTGGTCGCCCAGGCCCCCCGCTGG
>JAIBBQ010000315.1 GCA_019694595.1 Myxococcaceae bacterium | reverse complement strand
GACCCCACCTCGCTCTCAATTCTCGAGAAACCGGGAGACGGCCTGGCCAGTGCGCGCACCATGCGACAGCAACCGCTTTGACGGATGCGCTTGAAGCTCACGCGCGTCGACGCCGCTGCCGTCAACCGGCTGGTCAGCGCGAATGTGTGCCTTGGCGAGCGCGTGCTCCAGCGCGGCGCGAACACGTCAAGGCGCTGATCCACCGGAGCCGCGCGTGGGTGTGCGCAAGCTCCGCATGTCAACGACTCCCAGGAAATCCGGGAGCGACGCCACGTCGCGCCGACGCGAAACCTTCATGTGCAGCGCGGGGAAGTCTTCCAAGCGAGGGTCTCATGAGCAGCTATCGAGTGCAGTCGGGTGACACGCTGGGCGCCATCGCGAGCCGGTTCCACACCACGGTGAGCGCGCTCCAGAGCACCAACCACATCGCCAACCCCAACCTCATCTACGCGGGGAGCGTCCTGCAGATTCCGGACAGCTTCACCCCCGCGCCGGTGGCGCAGAAGCAGGTCAGCTCGGGCGGCGGCAACTACACCGTGCGCGCCGGCGACACCCTGGGCGCCATCGCCTCGCGCTTCGGCACCACCGTGGGCGCCATCGCCTCCGCCAACGGCATCTCCAACCCGAACCTCATCTACGTCGGCCAGCAGCTGCGGATTCCCGGCGCGGGCGGCGCCCCGGCCCCGGCCCCGGCGGCACCTGCCGCGCCCGCCTCCTCGGGTGGCGGCTCGTACACCGTGCGCAGCGGCGACACCCTGAGCGGCATCGCCTCGCGCTTCGGCACCACGGTGGGCGCGCTCCAGTCGCTCAACGGCATCTCCAACCCGAACCTCATCTACGTCGGCCAGCAGCTACGACTGCCGGGCGGCAGCGCGCCGGTCGGGGGCACCACGCCGGTCGGCCCCGTGCCCGGCCCGGTGAGTGGCGGCATCAGCCTCGGCCAGCTCAAGGCCATCATGCCGAACCTGAGCGACGCCAAGGCGCAGCAGTACCTGCCGTACCTCAACGACGCGATGGTGAAGGGCGGCATCAACACCCCGAAGCGCCAGGCGGCGTTCCTCGCGCAGCTCGCTCACGAGTCGGGCCAGCTCAAGTACTTCGAAGAGCTCGCCTCGGGCGCGGCGTACGAGGGCCGCAAGGACCTGGGCAACATCTACCCGGGCGACGGCGTGCGCTACAAAGGCCGCGGGCCGATCCAGCTCACGGGCCGCGCCAACTACGAGGCCGCGGGTCGCGCGCTGGGCATCGACCTGGTGAACAACCCCACCCGCGCCGCCGACCCCGACGTCGGCTTCCGCATCGCGGTGTGGTTCTGGAACTCGCGCAACCTGAGCGCCTACGCCGACGCCGGCAACTTCGACGCCATCACCTACCGCATCAACGGCGGCTACAACGGGAAGGCCGCGCGCGACGCCTACTGGGCGACCGCCAAGCGCGTGCTGGGCGCCTGACGGACCGCGCGCCGACCCACGCTCCGGGCTAGAGGAGCGGGCCGATGCCTCCGGTCCTCTGGCCAGTGCCGCTCTACCTCGTCGTCTTCGCGCTCCACGCGCTGCTCCCCGCCCGGCAGGTCGAGGGCTACGTGCACGGCGCCGACGGGCGGCCGCTGCGCTACCGCCTCAACGGGCCGCTGGTGCTCCTGGTGTGCGTGCTCGGCTGGGCCGGGCTGTGCGCGAAGGGCTTCCTGGCGTGGGACGCGCTCTACCTCCACCGCTGGGAGATGCTCACCGGGGCCTGTGGCCTCGGGCTGCTCTTCACCGCCTGGGTGGTGCTGCGCGAGCCCAGGGTGCCCGGCTGGAGCCTCATCAAGGAGCTCTTCCTCGGGCGCGCCGAGCAGCCGCAGTGGCTCCACGGGCGGGTCGACGCGAAGATGTTCCTCTATCTCCTGGGCGCGGTGGTGCTGGAGCTGAACCTGCTGTCCTTCACCGCCCACCACGTGCTGCTCGCTCCGGGGCACGCTTCCAACGGCGTGTTGCTGCACCTCGCGCTCTTCAGCTTCTTCCTCGTGGAGTACCTCGTCTTCGAGCGCGTCCACCTCTACACGTACGACTTCGTGGCGGAGCGCGTGGGCTTCAAGCTCGGGTGGGGGTGCTTCGTCTTCTACCCGTTCTTCTACGCGGTGGGCCTCTGGGGGCTCGCGGAGGCGCCCGACCCGGGCACCCCGGCGCCGCTGCTCGCGCTGTGCGCGGCGTGCTTCTTCTGCGGCTGGGTGCTCTCGCGCGGCGCCAACCTGCAGAAGTACTTCTTCAAGCGCGACCCCACCCGCAAGGCATTCGGGCTCCTCGCCCCGGAAGCGCTGGAAGGCGAAGGCGGCCGCAAGGTGCTGGTGAGCGGCTTCTGGGGCCTCTCGCGGCACGTGAACTACCTCGGCGAGGTGTTGATGGCGCTGGGCCTGGCGCTCAGCCTCGGCGCGCCGAGCTCTCCGTGGCCGTGGCTCTACCCGCTGTACTACGTGGCGCTGCTGGTGCCGCGGCAGCTCGACGACGACCGCCGCTGCGCCGCGAAGTACGGGCCGCTGTGGGAAGCGTACGTGAAGCGGGTGCCCTGGAGAATCGTGCCGCATGTCTACTGACCCGACCTTCGTGGACCGCTACGGCCCCTGGGCGCTGGTGGCGGGCGCATCCGAAGGGCTGGGCGCCGCCTGGGCCGACGCGCTCGCGCGCCGGGGGCTCAAGCTGCTGCTCCTCGCGCGCCGGCCCGAGCTCCTGGAGGCGACGGCGAAGGCGCTGCGCGAGCGCCACGGCGTGGAGGTGGTGACGCAGGCCTTCGACCTGGCCTCGCCTTCGCTCGAGGGGCCGCTCACGGCCCTCGTCGCGGGGAGGGAGGTGGGCCTGCTGGTCTACAACGCCGCCTTCCCCGCCCAGGGGCCGTTCCTCGAGCAGCCGCTGGAGAACCAGCTGCGCGCGCTCGACGTCAACTGCCGGGCGCCGCTCACCCTCGCGCACGGCCTGGGCCGGGCGATGGCCCAGCGCGGCCGCGGCGGCATCGTGCTGATGTCGTCGCTCACCGCCTTCAACGGCTCGCCCTTCCTCTCCACCTACGGCGCAACCAAGGCCTTCAACCTCGTGCTGGCCGAAGGCCTGTGGTTCGAGCTGCAAGCGCGAGGCGTGGACGTGCTCGCCTGCTGCGCGGGCGCGACGCGCACGCCCAACCTGCTGCGCACGTCTCCGCAGGGCGAACCGGGGATGATCGAACCCGCGCAGGTGGTGGAAGAGGCGCTCGCCGCGCTGGGCCGCTCCGGCGCGATGGTGCCGGGCGCGTTCAACCGCCTGGCCAGCTTCGCGATGCGCAGGCTCTTGCCACGCGCGCTCGCCATCTCCATCCTCGGGAAGCGGACCAGCGCCCTGAGGCTCCCTCCATGACCGTGTCCTTCATCGTGACCCTGCTGCTCTCCACCGAGCCGGCCTTCGAGGTGGTGGAGAAGGTCGACGGCATCACCATCGAGAGCCGGCCCGTCGAAGGCTCGAGCGTGGTGGAGCTGCGGCTCACCACCACCACCACCGCGAGCATCGACCGCCTGTGCGACGAGGCCTTCGGCAAGGGGACGCTCGACCCCGAGGAGCCCAACCTCAAAGCGCGCACCATCGTGGAGTCGAAGCCCGACGAGCGGGTGACGTACGACCAGGTCTCGGCGCCGGTGGTGTCCGACCGCGACTACGCGGTGCGCGCGACGAGGAAGCACCTGCCCGACGGTTCCTGTGTGATGCGCTTCGAGGCGGCCAACGACAAGGCGCCGCCGCTGCCCAAGGGCTTCGTGCGCATCACCAAGCTCAAGGGTGAGTACCGCTTCGAGCCGGGCGCGGGCGGCCAGAACAAGATGACGTACCTCATTCACTCCGACCCGGGGGGCTCGGTGCCGGCCTTCGTGGTGGAAGGCACCCGGCGCAAGCTGGGCATCAAGTGGGTGAAGCTCATCAGCTCGCGCGCGCTGGCGCCGCCGCGCGACGCGGGGACCTGACGCCTTCGGCTCAGGCGTGGGTGTAGTAGCGGACCGGGAGACTCCCGAACCCGTCGCGCAGGTGCCCGTGGAGGAAGTTGTGCGAGCCGGCCTGGGCGGTGGCGGGGTTCCCCGGGCCAGCCATGGAGCCGGGCCGCACCATCGCGATGTGGCCGTGGATGCCGGAGTCGTTGTGGTACACGGCGACCGTCGGCTGCCCCTGGTTCGCCATGCGCTGAGCCTCGGCGGCCGACACCGGCTTCCACCCCGCGTTGCGCCCGCCGCTCCCGCCGAGCCAGTTGTAGAGGTCGTTGGCCATCATCCGCGGCAGCGGCGCGCCCATCTTGGCGGTGACGTCCTCGGCGAAGACGTTGCAGAAGGTGGAGCCGTTGTGCGGGAGGTACTTGGGGTCCATCGGGTTCACCTGGGCGAGCGTCTTCGCGTAGGCGCCGCGGCTGCGGTCCGAGGTCTGGGCCTCGAGCTTGGCGAGCGTGGCCTTGTTGAGCTTCCCGCTGTCCAGCAGGTCGTTCTTGTCCTGGAAGCTGGCCAGCCGGTCCTTCATCTGCTTGCCGAAGGTGCCGTCGACCGCGACGTGCTGGTGCTCGAAGACGTCGTTCATCAGCGTCTGCAGCTTGCGGACGCCGAGCCCGTGCTGGCCGAGTTCCATCACCCCCCGCCCGTGGCGGACGTCGTCGAGCGTGGGGGCGACCGGAGACGTGGTGCGCGGCGTCGAGGAGGTCTGGTTGGTGCGGACCGACATGGAGAGAAGTCCTTTCGAGAACCCTTTCCAGAGATTCTCGGAAGTCGAGACGGAACAGTTCCCGCTGTGTCGTGGAGTGGACAGGTGTCCTCCTCCAGCGGACACGCCAGCGGTTCAGCGCGGGCAGCGGCAGGCGCCGAGCTCGAGCGTCCCCGGGGTGGCGACGAACTCCTGCAGCAGCTGGCCGGTGCGGCTCCAGCGCACGCGCCAGCGGTGCCCCGCGAACGTGGCCTGGCGCGCGAGCTCTCCCGGGCCGACGCGGGCGTAGCTGCGCTCGTGGCAGTCGAAGTCGACCCAGAACAGCTCCACCGGCTCGAGCGCGCAGTCGTCGACCAGCACCACCGTGGCGGCTGGTGCCTCGCCTCGGGGGCTGCACGGGCCGGGCACGTCGGGCACCGGAGCGGGCGTGCACGGGGTGAGGCCGCCGTCGGTGCGCTCGGGCGCATAGGGGACGAAGCCCGAGTCCGGCACCGGCCGCAGCGGGGCATCGGGGTCGTCACAAGCGCGGACCTCGGCGTGCATGGAGCTGGGCAGCGCGAACTCGCGGCGCAGTGCCCCGTCCTCGTAGAGGCGCCAGAGGTGCATGGCGTAGGTGTTCTGGGTGGCGCGGGCCCCGGGCGCGAGGGTGCGGTAGGTCCGCTCCGCGCCGCCCCAGTCGACCCAGCGCAGCTCGACGGGGCGGGCGCAGGTGTTCACCACGTCGAGCCGGGCGGTGACGCGGGTGGGCATCGAGCCGACGCTCGGCGCCCCTCCATCGCCGTGCCTGTCAGCTTGGGCACCCGCATCGTCTCCTGGCTGCGGCGCCGCGCTCGATGCTCCAGACGGCGGCGTGGCCTCGGCCTCGTGCCCGAGGTCAGCGGGTGCAGCCGCGGAGGACCCGGCCTCGCGGCGCGCGCTGCCGGCCCGGGCGCGCTCGAGCGCCTCGCCGTCGGACGACGCGCCCCGGCTTGCGCTGCG
>JAIBBQ010000314.1 GCA_019694595.1 Myxococcaceae bacterium | reverse complement strand
AGCGCAGCGCCTTGAATTCCCGCGGCGGCGTGAGCACCAGGCGGTCGTCGCGCGCCTCGCCCTGCCCGCCCGCGGCGCGCACCAGCTCGAGCACTCCCGCCGCGCGGTCGCTCTCCTTGGCCCGCAGTACCGCGACGTCGCGCAGCACGCTCTCGCCGGGCAGCACGCAGGCCAGGGCGGCCAGCACCAGCGCCAGGTCGGGCGAGGCCTGCACCGACACGTCGAGGCCCCGCTGCGCCGCACCGCTCACCTGCCAGCGCTTGCCGGGGCTCACCGCGAGGCCCACCTGCGTCAGCATGCCGACGATGGCGCCGTCGGGGTGCGCCTCGGGCTTGGGCAGCCCGCGCACGCTGCCGCCGCACTTCCAGGCGAGCGCGAGCAGCGCGGCCCCCGAGCTCCAGTCGCCCGGCACGTCGGGCCACTTGGGCGGCGCGCTGCGCGGCGAGACGGAGATGCGCCCGCCCTGGGTGCTCAAGGTGAAGCCCGTCGCGCGGAGCCAGTCGAGCGTCAACTCCAGGTACCCCTCGCTCGCCCGCTTGCCGTCGATGGCCACCGACACCGTCTCGCTGGTGCGCACCGCGAGCTTCGCCGCGCCCAGGAGCAGGCTCGAGGCGTACTGGCTGCTCTGGGCGCCGTCGACGCGGAAGGTGCGCGCGCTGACCTTGGCCGGCGCCTGCACCACCAGCGGCCACTGGCCATTCCACTCCAGCGAGAGGCCGTCGCTCTTCAGCGCCGCGAGGAGCGCGTCCACCAGCGGGCCGTGGGGCCGCGCGGCGAGCCGCTCGCTGCCGTGGAAGGCGGTGCGCGCGCCCGGGGTGAGCGCGGCCTGGGTGAGGAGAAAGCGCAGCGGCGCCCCGCCGTCGCCGACGTGCACGTCTCCCCCGCCCTTGGCGAGCACCTCGAGCCCCTTGGCGAGGTGCTGGGTGTCTTCCGGGGCATCGGGCGGCACGGCGACCGGCGGCAGCCCGCGCACGGAGCGCAGCACCAGCGCGCGCTGAGCGTCGGACTTCGACTCCGGAGGCACCAGCTCGCCAGGCACGAGCACCCCGGGGGCGACGCGGGCGAGGCTCACGCCGGGGCCGCCCAGGCCACCCGGTTCCGGCCGTCTTGCTTGGCGCGGTACAGCGCCACGTCGGCGTGGTGCACCAGCGAGTCGGCGGTGTGGGCCGAAGAGAAGCACGCGCCACCGACGGAGATGGTCGCGGGCTGCTCGTGCGCGGCAGCCTGCACCGCGGCGCGCAGCCGCTCGGCGAGCCGCTGCGCCTCGGCCTCGTCGACGTCGACCAGCAGCACGGTGAATTCCTCGCCCCCCGAGCGGGCGACGAAGTCCACCTGCCGGACCGCGACCTTCAGGGTCCGCGCGACGGACGCGAGCACCCGATCGCCCACCGGGTGACCGAAGGTGTCGTTGAGCCGCTTGAAGTGGTCGATGTCGGCGAGCAGCAACGCGAAGCGGCGGCCGCGCCCGGCCTCGGCCACCAGCTGGGCGAGCCGCTCGCGCAGGTGGCGCGGGTTTGCGAGCTGGGTGAGTTCGTCGGTGCGGGCGAGCGCCTGGAGCGACTCGTGGACCTCGACGAGCGAGGTGACGTCGTTGGTGACGCCGAGCAGCTGGCTCGGGCGGCCTTCGGCATCGCGGCGGAAGACGACCTCGCGCGAGAGCACCCACGTCACCTGGCCCGCGGTCTCGGTGCGGTAGCTCAGTTCCACCACCCGGCCGTCGGCCAGCGAGTCGAGCGAGGCGTAGTGGCGCTGCACCAGCTCGCGGTCCTCGAGGTGCACCTCGGCGAGGCGCTGCGCGAAGGTGCGCGGCGCCGACCGCGCCGACAGGTCGCTCACCTCGCGGGTGCCCACGTCGAAGAGGTAGGTCTGCCCCGGGCTCGCCTTGAGGATGCTCTCGGTGAGCCGCTGCGCTTCCAGCGCGCGCTCCTTCTCGCGCCGCGCGGCGTGCGAGGCGATGGCGAGGTAGCGCACCATGCCGCGCATCTCGAGCTGGGCGAAGAGCAGGCCGGCGAGTTCGAGCACCGCGTCCTGCTCGGCGGCGGTGGTGGCCCGCGGCGCCTCGCCGAAGACGTGCACCACGCCTTCGAGCTTGCCCGCGGGGCTGCGCAGCGACAGCCCCATCCACCGGCGGACCCAGCGCCACTCGCCCGTGGCGCACACCGCGGTGGAGCCGTGGGCCTTGACGTCGCTCACCACCAGCGGCGCCTCGTTCGACGCGCAGAGCGCAGTCCAGCGGTCGACGCTCTTGACGCTCCGCGCGCCGTGGCTGGCGGCGAGGAAGAGGTCGCCGTCGTCGCGCAGCACCACGCAGACGAGGTCGGCCCCGGTGAGGTGGGCGGCCACCTTGGCGAGCCGCTGGGCGAGCGGGTCGACCTCGCGCTCCGGCCCCACCTCGAGGGTGGTGGTGGTGCGCGCCAGCTTCTGCCTCAGGGTCGCCTTCCTGCCTTCCATGCGCGCAGGGTCTCCTTCCACACCGCGGGGTCCACGGCGCGAGTCTGCGTCGAACCGGGCTTTTCGAGGAGCACCATCGACAGGCCCTTGGCGGTCGCCTTCTTGTCCGCGGCGAGGAGCTCGGCCACCTCGCCCTCGCTGGCGCCCGCGAGCGCCGCGGCCAGCCTCGCGCGCGCCCTGGGGGCGATGGGGCGCAGCACTGCTTCCACTTCCGAGGCGACCTTGTCCGGGGTGACGCGCAGCGCGCGGCCCACGTCGAGCGCGGCGTGCATGCCGAGACCGACGGCCTCGCCGTGGCGCACGCGGTAGCGGGTGAGGCTCTCCACCACGTGACCGAAGGTGTGGCCGAAGTTGAGCACCGCGCGCAGGCCCAGAGTCTCGTACGGGTCGCGCGCGCACACCCGCGTCTTGAGCCTGCGGGCCTCGCGAATGAGCTGCGTCTCGTCGGGCGGCGCGGCGCGCCACCGCTTCCACAGCGCCCCGTCGAGACACACCGCCATCTTGTAGGCCTCGGCGGCGCCTTCGCGGCGCTGGGCCGCGCTGAGGGTGGCGAAGAGCTCGGCGCAGAGGAAGCTCTCGGCCGCCGAGTGGAAGACGCCGAGCGCGTTCTTCACCCCGGCGAGGTTGACCGCGCCCTTGCCGCCCAGGCTGGAGTCGACCGCGGCGAGCAGCGTGCTGGGGACCTGGACCAGGGTGACGCCGCGCTTGAGGAGGTGGGCGAGCACGGTGGCGGTGTCGCCGACGGTGCCGCCGCCCACCGCCACCACCGCGCCCTGGCGCGAGAGCCCCTGGCCGTGCAGCGCCAGCGCCTCGAGCTGCGCGAGCGACTTGAGGCGCTCGCCGGCGCGCACCGTCACCACCGCGTGCGCCCGCGCCGCGGCAGCCGCGCGCGTCACCGACGGGTGGAGCGCGGCGACGCGGGCGTCCACCACCCAGAGCGCCCCGGCGGGCACGCGGGTGCCCAGCGACGAGACGGTGCACCACACGTCGCGCGGGGCGAGCCAGCGGCCGGGCACGCTCATGCCTGGTGGGGCCTCGCGCACTGCAAGAGGTGCGCGTCGGCGAGCACCAGCGCGGCCATCGCCTCCACCACCGGCACCGCGCGGGGGAGGATGCAGGGGTCGTGGCGCCCTTCCTTGGCGTGCTGGGCGAGCGTGGCCGGGGGCTTGAAGAACACCCGCAGTTCGAGCGGCTCGCCGTTGGACAGCCCGCCCTGGATGCCGCCGTACACCGCGGAGGCGCCTGTGGCCGGGGCGCGGTGGAAGTCGAGGCCGCTGCGCTCGAGGTCCTTCATGCCGCCGGGCAGGCCCCAGGTGACGCCGGTCACCGCGCCGATGCTGGCGAGCGCCTGGGCGAGCGTGGCCTTGAGCTTGCCGAAGACGGGCTCGCCCCAGCCGACGGGCACGCCGTCGACACGCAGGTCGATGCTGCCGCCGAGCGAGTCGCCGGCGGCCTTGGCCTCGAGGATGCGCCGTTCCATCTCCGCGGCGGCGGCGGCGACCGGGCAGCGCGTGGGGTGCGCGTCGACCTGGGCGCGCGTCGGGGTGACGGGCCCCGCGACCACCGGGCCCACCTGCGACACCCAGGCCACCAGCGAGAGCTTCGGCACGTCGCGCGCGAGGAGCGCCTCGGCGACCGCGCCACCGATGACGCGGCAGAGCGTCTCGCGGCCCGAGGTGCGGCCGCCCCCGCGCGGGTCGCGGTGCTGGAAGCGCTCCCGCCAGACGGCGTCGGCGTGGCCGGGGCGGTCCTCGGTGGCGAGCGTGGCGTAGTCCTGCGAGCGCTGGTTGGTGTTGCGCACCAGGGCGCCGATGGGCGTGCCCAGCGTCTTGTCCTGGAAGACGCCGGACAAGAGCTCGACCTGGTCGGGCTCCTTGCGCGCGGTGACCAGCGCCGAGGTGCCGGGCTTGCGGCGGTCGAGCGCCGCCTGCACCTGGGCGGTGGTCAGCGGCACCCCCGACGGACACCCGTCGATGACCGCGCCCATCGCGGGCCCGTGGCTCTCGCCGAAGGTGGTGAGGCGAAAGAGCGTGCCGAAGGTGTTCATGTGGCCTTCTCCCAGAGCTTCCTCTGCGCGCGGGCCTGCGTCACGAACCACCGCGCCCCGGTGAAGACGGGCACCCCGCCCCGCTCGCGGATGCGGCGGCCCACCACCCGGGCGGGCTCTCCGTAGGCGATGACCGCCACCGGCCCGCCGGCGAAGGTCAGGGCCGCGGGCGGGCTCACGTGGGGCGGCCAGGTCCACAGCGCCGCGCCGGTGACCTCGCGGGCGTCGCGCTGCGCACAGAACTCGAGCGTCACGCCGAGCCGCTCGGCCGCGAGGCGCACCGCCACCGCCGCGCCCCCGTTGCCCAGCACGGTGACCGTCTTCGCGTGCAGCTTGCGCAGCGCGGCCTGGGCTCCTTCGACGTCGGTGTTCTCCCAGGCCCAGCCCCGGGGCGTGCGCGCGAGCGTGTTCACCGCGTCGAGCGAGGCCCCGACGTGGCGCGCCACCGGGCCCTTGAAGGGGCTGGTGACCGCGAAGCCCGCGTAGTGGGGGTGGAGCGCGTCGAGCAGCTCGCCCACCGGCGCGTCGGGCGGCAGCTCGATGCGGTCGAAGGGCTGGGGGTGAATCGACGGCGAGCGCGAGTGGGCGACCTGGTGCCCGAGGATGCCGAGCCTCCGCTTCGCCGGCGCGCCGGCCCGGTGTTCCCGCACGGCGTCGGCGAGCAGCCGCTGGCCCGGAGCCGCAGCCCAGGTGGGCGAGAAGGCGAGGTAGTCGAGTGCGTTGCGCCGCGCGAGGAGCGCCCGGAAGGGCAGCGCCATGGGGCCGGTGGCGAGCACGGTGACGCGCTCGGGGCCGAAGCGCGCGATGAGGCGCGCCTGGGTCTCGAAGAGACGGCCCACGGTCTTGAGGTCGCCCAGCGGCTCGACGTGTTTGACGTGGGCCGAGCCGACGTCGAGGTTCCACACGCGCATGGCCTCGTCGGTCGACAGGGGCCGCGGCGCGTGGAGCGACACCAGGCTGCTGCCGACCGGCTCGCGGTCCACCAGGCGGGCCGCCTCGACCCAGGCGCGCGACAGCGGCGTGCCGCGCTCGGCCACCAGGAGCGGCAGCACCCGGGCGGCGGGCCGCAGGTCGAGCGGCTGCGCGCGCGGGTCGCCGCGCACCTCGAGCAACTCGGCGCCGGCGCGGCGGGCGACGAAGGCGGAGTGCCGAAGTTCTT
>JAIBBQ010000313.1 GCA_019694595.1 Myxococcaceae bacterium | reverse complement strand
GCAGCGCGCGCTCGACTACCCCGCCACCGCCGAGCAGACCGCCCGCTGGGCCAAGGTGCTCCCGGCCGACGCGACGCTCAAGGGGCCGGCGCCGTCCGCGCTCGACCCCGACGGCGGCGTGCGCGCGGCCATCGCCGCGGCCATCACGCCGCTGCTGCCCGCGCCCCCGGCGCCGCTCGCCTTCGACCCCAAGCCCACCGAGGTCCCGCTGGTGAAGGTGGTGGTCGACGGCGGCACCTTCTTCGCCAACCCCAACCTCGACGGCGCGGCCTTCGGCCAGACGCTCACCCAGGGCGCGCCGGAGCCCGCCCCCGAGGCCACCGGCGAGCGCACCATCACGGTGACCGTGTCCGGCGCGCGCAGCAGCCAGCCGAAGACCGCCTTCACCCTCGCCCAGCACACCTGGAAGGCGTCCGAGGTCGCCGGCCGCACCATCACGGCCGCCTTCGCCACGCCGATGTCCCGCACCGACGCCGCCCGCACCAAGGTGTCCGCGGCGAACGCCTTCATCCCCATGCTGGTGGTGCGCGGCGACGGGCTCGACCTCGCCCAGTCGCAGGCGCTGTCCGCGGTGGGCACGCCGGTGCTGCGCGACGGCGCGCTGGTGACCGCCGGCCCCAATGGCCACGTGGTGATCGACGGCGAGCCGGTGAGCCTGGGGCCCACGGCCGACGCCGTGCTGAGCTCGGTGCAGACGCTGACCGCCGACGTGAGCGCGGCGGCCTTCCCCGACGTCGAGCTCCTGGTGAGCGCGAAGTCGGGGGCGGGGGCCGCGGTGTCCGACCTCGGCGCCGACGCCTTCGTCATCAAGGAAGGCGGCGTGACGATGCCCGCGCTCCTCAAGCGCACCCGGGCCGGAGCGCCGCGGGTGGTGCTGCTCTTCGACCGCTCGTCCAGCATCCCCAGCGAGTTCCTCACCGGCGCGGCGAGCGTGGGGCATTCCGTCGCCGACGCGGTGTTCACCCAGTTCCCCGGTGCCCAGGTGCAGGTGGCGGGCATCGACATCAACGGCCCCACGGTGGCCGGCGCGATGGTGTCCACGCTCACCGACGTGGACACCCAGCTCGCCGCGCTGAGCGGCGCGGGCAGCGAGGTGTGGACGTCGCTCGACTTCTTCGCCACCACCAAGGCGACGCTGGTGGTGGTGATCACCGACGCCACCGTGGACGACACGCTCTCGCCCGAGGCCGCCGCGCGGCTGGTGGCCGGGCCCCCGGTGCTGGTGGCCGGCGTGGGCACCGTCGACGCCACGACCGCCGCCCGCATGGCGAGCCTCACCCACGGCCAGGTGCTCTCCAACGTCTCCGCGTCGGGGCTCGCGGCGTCGGTCACCGGCTTCCTCTCGGGCCGCGTGCCGTTCGACTACCGCATCGTCTACCGGGCGCCCGTCGCCGGCTTCACCCAGCGCCAGGTGACGGTGTCGCTGCGCGCGCCGGGCGTCGCCACCCTGTCCACCAGCTACACGCCGCCGTCCACGCCGGTGGAGGCGAGCGCCCTGAGCGCGCTGTACCTCACCGTGGAGACCGACGGCCACGAGGTGACCCGCACGCTGGCGGGCAGCGCGCTGGGCTCCGCCGCCGATCGCGAGGCCGTCGCCGGCGCCCTCTTCGGGCGGGCCGTGCTCGCGGTGGAAGCCGGGCCCCCGTCCCTGTCCACGCTGCTCGACGAGCACCTCACCGAGCGGCTCCAGCTCGAGCCGCTCATCGACGCGCTGCGCGGCACCGACCAGGCCGCGGTGATCGAGGCCCAGAAGCGCACGCTCTTCCGGGTGCCGCCGGCGCTGCGCTTCTTCTCCGCCGCGCTCCCCGGCGAGGCGAGCACCGACGACGTCACCTTCGCCGACGGCCTCACCGCCACCCTGTCGGTGACCCGGCCGCAGCTCGGGGTGAAGGTGGTGAAGCGCTTCGACCTGCTGCCGCTGGTGCCCAGGCGGACCGTCAGCTTCTCGGGGGCGCAGACCTACGTCACCACCGTCCAGCGCACCGCGGCCATGGCCGCCTTCGAGAGCGCCCGCTTCGCCACCAACACCGCCAAGGCGCTCGCCGGCAAGACGCTGGCGCGCTTCGACGCCTCGTCGGTGGAAGCGCTGGGCCCCAACTGGGTGGGCGCCGCGTACCCCACGTACTCCGACTACCACGTGCTCGCGCCGAGCGACGGCAGCGTGGTGGCGTTCTGGGCGGTGCACCAGCAGACCGGCGAGGTCATCGGCGTGCTGCCGGGCGGTGGCCTGGGCGAGGACGAGAGCACCGAGGCCCTGGTCGACCGGCTGCTGTCGATTCTCGACGCCGCCGGCCGGGCGGGCGAGGCGGCCGGCTACAACGGCGTGAAGGAATGGGCCGACCTCGAGGCCACCAAGGTCCAGCTGCTCGGCGGCGTCATCATGCTGTTCGAAGGCGAAGGGTCGGATCCGCGCGGCGACCTGGTGCACAACACGTGCAACTTCTTCACCGACCAGCTCGGCGGCCAGATTCCCGGGTGGAACGAGCTCGGCGGCCTCGCGGGCGACCTGCAGTCGCTCTACGACTTGCTGGGTCGCCTCTTCGGCCGCGAGATGCCCGACGTGCCGACGCCGGGCGGCCAGACCTGCAGCGCGCTCGGCTTCTGAAGGAGCGCCGCCTCAGCGGCTCTGGCCGGAGCGCGTCGCGCCGGTCGACGGCGCTCGCTTGAGCGACTTCGGCTGCGCCTTGGGCGAAACCTTGGCGGGGCGCGCCGGGACCGCAGCGACAGGCGCGGTGACCGCGGGTGCCGGCGCGGGCGAGGCCACCGCCGGACGCGGCTTGGCCACCACGCGCAGCGGCGCCACCATCACCGGCACCGCGGGCGGAGTGGGCAGCTCCTGCGGCGCGACCTCGACGGCGGCGGGGGCTTCGAGCGCAGCGGGCGCCTGCGGGGCACGCAGCACCCACGCCGCCAGGCCGAGCGCACCGGCGAGCATCGCCAGCGCCGCGAGGGCGCCGAAGAACAGCGGCAGGGGCACGTCGCGGTACGGCACCGCGCGCGGCAGCGACGACAGCGGCACCGGCGCAGGCACGGGCTCCACCGCCGCGGGCACCTCGGTGGTCGGCGGCGGCGCCACCACGGGAAAGTCGACGAAGGTGCGCGACTCGAGCCCGTCGGACTTGAGCCGCGCGGCGCGCAGGAGCGAGAGCGCGACCGAGGCGCTCGCGGGCCGGTCGGCCGGGCGCTTCTGCAGGAGCGCGGCGACCAGCGCGTCGACGCCGGGGTGCACCTCGACCAGCGAGCGCAGCCGCGGCGGGCGCTGGGTGACGTGCGCCTGCAGCGCCTCGAAGGCCGACCAGGTGGGGAAGGGGAGCCGCCCGCTGAGCGCCTCGAAGAGCACCACGCCCAGCGAGTAGAGGTCGCTCGCCACCGACGCGTCTTCCCCGCACGCCTGCTCGGGCGAGAGGTAGGCCGCGGCGCCCAGGCGCGCGGCGTCGGGCAGCTGCTCCACGTTCTCCAGGCCGAGCGCGAGCGGGTTGCGGTGGGTGAGGCCGAAGTCCACCAGGCTCACGTGCCCCTGCGCGCCCGGCAGCACCGCGACGATGAGGTTCGACGACTTGAGGTTGCCGTGGCGCAGGCCGCGCCGGTGCACCGCGCTCAGCGCCGCCAGCGACTGCTCGGCCAGCGTCAGCACCAGCTCCGACGGCAAGGGGCCCGAGCGCGCGAGGATCTCCGCCAGGCTCTCGCCTTCGAGCAGCTCCGTCGCCACGTACGGCCGGCCGTCGGGCAGCACGCCGGTGCCCACCACCGGGCCGACGTTGGGGTGGGAGATCTCCCGCAGCGTGCTGGCCTCGGCGAGCAGCCTCGGCACGTCGAGCGCCGGCGTCACGCCACGGGTGCGGAAGACCTTGAGCGCCACGCGCCGCCCACCACCGGGCGGCTCCACCACGTAGAGCGCGCCGTTGAGGCTCGTGCCCAGCACCCCTTCGAGCGCGTACCCGCCGAGCGAGCGCCGCGGCGGCGCGGCCGGCGGTGCGAGCGGGATCGGCGGCAGCCAGTCGGGGCGAGAAACGGACGACGAGGGGGGCATGTAGGCGCAGCGTCTACATGGTGCCTTCCTCGAAGGGAAGTACCCCCAGATTGTCCTGTCGTGGCAGGCGGTTGGCCGTCTGCCGTGGCTGGAGCGCCCCGGGCGCTAGTTGCAGAACAGCGTGGGGTCGCAGACGGTGCCCGCCGGGCAGTCGACGTTCTCGCGGCACTGCACGCACAGGCCTCGCGGCGAGCAGAAGCGGCGGCCGTTGGTGCCCGGGCAGTCGGCGTCGCTGCCACACTGCACGCAGCGGCCGGTCGACGTGTCGCACTTGGGCGCCTGGGTGCTGCACTGCGAGTTCGAGGTGCACTGCACGCAGTAGCCCGCGTCGACCTGGCAGGTGCCGCCGTTGAAGCCCGCGCAGTCGTTCTGCGTCGCGCAGGTGCGGCGGCAGGTGCCGGTGGCGTCGCAGGTGACGTTGTTGCCGCCTCCGCACTGGTTCGGCAACAGGCACTCCACGCACTTGTGCTTCACCGTGTCGCAGCGCGGAGTGAGCCCGCCGCAGTCGTTGTTCGACAGGCAGCCCGTGCAGGCGCCGCTCGCGGTGTCGCACGCCCCGTTGAGGCCGCCGCACTGGTTGCTGTTGGTGCAGGCCGCGCAGGCCGACGGCGGGCCCTGGAGGCAGGTGGACACGCCGGCGTCACACGCGCTGGTCGACGCGCAGGCGCCGCACGAGCCGAAGTTGCAGACCCCGCTCGCGCAGTCCGACCCCTTGGCGCACTGCACGCAGGTGCTGGTGGTGGTGTTGCAGACCGGCGTGGCACCCGAGCAGTTGGCGTTCGACGTGCACTGCACGCAGCGGTCGTTGCTGCAGATGGGCGCGCCGGTGGGGCAGTTCGCCGCCGAGGTGCACTGCACGCAGGTCGACGTCGCGGTGTCGCACACCGGGCGCGCCGGGTTGGTGCAGTCGGGGTTGGTCAGGCAGCCCACGCAGGTGTTGTTGGGGCCGCACACCGGGCGCGGGCCGCCGCAGTTGGCGCCCGAGAGGCACTGCACGCAGGTGCCCGCGTCGGTCTTGCACACCGGGGTGTTGCCGCCGCAGGTGGCGGAGCTCACGCAGGCCGGCACGCAGGTGCGGTTGGCGCCGCAGACCGGCGTCGCGCCGCCGCAGTCCGCGCTCGACAGGCAGCCGACGCACCGGTTGGTGTTGAGGTCGCACACCGGGGTGGAGCCCGAGCAGCCCGCGTTGGACACGCACTGCACGCACTGCTGGTTCTGGCAGATGGGCGACACCGTCGGGCAGTCGCTCGCCGAGCCGCACTGCACGCAGCTGCCCTGAGCGCAGACGGGCGTCTGGCCGCCGCAGTTGGCGTTGGTCACGCAGCGCACGCAGGTGTTGTTGGGGCCGCACACCGTCGGCGCCACGCAGTCGAGGTTCGACAAGCAGTCGAAGCACACGCCGGCGTCGGCCTGGCACGTCTGCCCCACCGGGCAGGAGCTGCCGGTGCAGGTGGCGTGGCAGGTGTGGTTCGCGTCGCAGGTGAAGTTGCCCGCGCCGCAGTCCGACGGCGAGAGGCACTGCACGCACTGGCCGGTGGGCACGTTGCAGACCGGCGTCTTGCCCAGGCACATCGCGCTGCTCGAGCAGCTCGCGATGCCTCCGCCAGCGCCGCCGCCTGCCGCGCCGCCGCCCGCCGCGCCGCCACCCGAAGCGCCCGTGCC
>JAIBBQ010000073.1 GCA_019694595.1 Myxococcaceae bacterium | reverse complement strand
CTCACGCTCGCGGTGGCGGTCGCCCGCCGCAAGCGCACCCTGCTCCTCGGCCAGCGCGCCGAGGGCGGTCTCTTCGGCGGACTGTGGGAGCTGCCGTCGGCGGAGATCGGCGCCGCGTCGGAGGGGCCCAAGGCGCTCCTGCGCTTGCTCGGCGACGGCGCCTGGGTCGGCCAGCGGCTCTTCTCGCTGCAGCGCACGCTCACCCACCGCGACCTCGAGCTGGTGCTCTACGAGGCCAGCGTGCCGGGGCCGCTCGAAGGGCGCGGCGAATACCAGGCGTGGCAGTGGGTCGACCCGGCGCAGGTGGCCCAGCTCGGCATGAGCTCGGCGACCCGCGCCTTGCTGGAACGCGTCGGCCACGGCCCGCGCTGATTCTTCCTGGGGGGAGCATGAACGCGGGAACCATCGTTCGCTGTCTCGGGCTGTGCACGCTGGCGGCTTGCGCGACCGTCCCCAAGGGGCCGCCGCGGGCGCACTTCGACGACTTCCTTCACGGCGATCGTATCGCCGACCTGCCCATCGGCCCGGCGAACATCGCCGAGCTCGACGAGGCGCTGGCCAAGTTTCCCAAGGACGCCATCAAGGACCAACGCCATCGCGCCCGGGGCCTCGGCGAGCTCGAGCTGGAGCTCGAACGCGACGGCGTCGTCCCTCACTTCGAGATCCGGGGCATGTACCTCCACTGGTTCTTCCAGGGCGACCGGCTGGTCGCGGTCGGCTGGCGGGGCGACATCACGTCCTACCTGCACGACCTCCACATGGAAGCGGTCGACCAGGGCACGATCCACCCCAACACCAAGCTCTTCGGGAAGCTCCGGCGGGTGCACACGCTCGACGCGAACTGGAAGGTCAGCGGTCCGACGCCGTTCGTCGTCGGTCAGGAGGTGGCCCTGGACGGCACCACCGGGGCCTGGGGCACGCTCCTTCGCTTCTACGACGAGGCCGCATTCCTGAAGTACGTCGCCGACGAACAGGTGATCGCCGACGCCGCCGAGGCCAAGCGGCAAGCCGAGTGGGCACGCGATCAGAAGGAGATCGCCGAGCGCCTTGCCAAGGCTCGGGCCGAACGCGAGGAAGCACGACGGCAGCACCCGGTCGCCCTGCTCAGCGACGCCGCCCGGCGGCTCGAAGGGAAGGCGCCGATGACCGCGGCCGGCCTCTGGGAAGAGGCGCTCTCGCGGGCCTTCGGCCTCATCATCACTGGAGGGAAGCCGGAAGACGTCTCCGATGCGGACCGATGGCGGTGGGACGCGATCCGTGGGCTGCACCGGGCCCTGGCGCCGGCGTGCGCACGAGCGCTGCCCGCGCTCGACAACCTGGGGCTGCCCACGAACCTCACCTCGACCTGGGACCCCGAGGCCTCCAAGGCGCTGCAGGCGCTCCCGCCGGTCTGGTTCCGCTGCTTCAGCGACGGCGCGTTCGCCGCCGGCCCCACGGCCCGTGCGCTCGGCGTCACTCCCATTCGCGTCTCGCTCGAGCCGCGGACGCTGACCGGGCTGTCCGAGCAGTTCGTCCGCGACGACAAGACCTTCGTGAAGCAGGTCGAGGACAAGCAGCAGAACCCGGCGCGAGAGCAGGCCATGGGGCCGGTCCGCGAGCTCGCGGCACGGATTCGCGCGCTCCAGGCGGCGCAGAACGAAGCCCTCGCCGAGGCCAACCTGCAGGCGAACGATCGCAGCAACCAGGTCTTCGAAGGGACCGGCGCCCGCCGGGACGCGACCGGACACGCCTACGGGCCTGCGATCTCCTCGTTCACCCGCAAGCAAGGCGGCGCAGCGATGATCCTCGAGGGCATGGCGAGGAATCAGGCCGCCGGCTTCGATCGGGAGATCTCCCAGCTCACCGGCCGGCTCCAGGCGATGCTCGACGCCCTGCCCCCCGAGACCGTCACCACGACCCGCACCGAGACCACCGTCGAGCGCCACACCCGCAGGGACTGGAAGTCGCAGCTCAAGCAACGGATCGTCGTCGAGACCAAGCCGCCGCTGGTGGTGAACGTGGACACGCCGGCGTTCCTCAACGTCGAAGAAGGCAAGCAGCTCAGCGAGCAGCGCGCCAACGAGCTGCTCATGGGAGGCTTGGGCGACGGGCTGGTGGGCCCCTTCGTGCAGCGGGCGTTCGCGACCTGGGCGACGGACCAGGTCAAGGCCGGCGCCTTCAAGGGGCCGCCCCCTCCCGGCGGGCTCTCGCGCGAGGCCGCAGCGGTCGAGAAGCAGTGGACCGACTACTTCTTCGCCAGGGGCCCTAGGCCCGAGGCGTCTCCCGAGCTCGCTGGCTGGGTTCCCGCCGTCCCCGACGGCACGCCTCGCCCCACCGACCCCAACCTCGCGGCATCGTGGGACCAGCCGCTCGAGGCCGACTTCATCCAGGTGGGCAACGGCATCGTGGGGAGCAAGCAGCGCATCGTCTACCCGGTGACGCTGAAGGACTTCGTCTTCGAGCTCGACGCGGAGTTCCTCGGCGGCCCCACCGACGGGACCCTGGGCTTCTGCTGGCGCGGCAGCGGCGCCGACGCCTGGAAACCCAGCAACGCCTACACCCTCGGGCTCCAGTGGACCGGGAACTTCAACGTCTTCGCCATCGAGAACAATCGCGCGCGCTCGATCGCCACCGGCAACGCCGGCAGCTTCGCGTACCGCCCCACCCCGCTCATCGACCGCCGGAAGACCCACGTCCGGATCGAGGCGCAGGGGGCACACAGCGCGATCTCCCTGAACGGACAGCTGCTCGACCAGGTCGACGACGCCAGCGTGCGCGAAGGGTTCCTCTGCATCGACACCACCGGTTCGACCGTGCGGCTGTCGAACCTGCGCATCGAGTCACGCTGAGCGCAGCGCCGCCTGCGCCTGCGCGAGCTCGGCGAAGACGCGGTCGGCCTGCGCTTCGGTGTGCCCCGCGAGGCCGCACGCCGGCGTGAGCCAAGCGTTCGCCAGCACCCGGTGCGGCTCGAAGTGGCTCGAGGCGAGCGAGACCTCGAGCGCCTCCACCAGCTCGCCGACCCGGTACACCGCGTCCGGCTCGGTGGGGACGATGCCCAGCGCCAGCGCGCCGCCGTGGAAGAGGTAGTGGTGCAGCGCGGCCCGCTCGTCGAGCAGCGCGTCGAGCGAGCACCGCACGTCGAACGACAGCAGGTCGATGCCCAGCGCCAGCACCCGCGACCAGTGGGTGTTGCCGCAGCAGTGCAGGCCCACCACGGCCCCGGTGGCCTTCACCGCGGCGACCATGCGCCCGAGGAAGGCGAGGTGCGAGACCTGCCGGGCATCGCCGTCGCGCAGCGACACCAGCCAGGGCTCGTCGAGGAACACCACCGGGGTGCAGCCTTCCGCCCGCACGGCCTTGGCCATCGCGACCGCTCGCGCGGTGAGGAAGCCCGCGACCTCGGCGTCGCGCTCCGGGGCAGCCTGGAGCGCCGTCAGCACGGTGAACGGCCCGGCGAGCTGCACCTTGGCGTGGCCGGGGCGGTGCTCGGCGACCGCGTCCAGGAAGGGCCGCCAGCACCTCGACGCTTCCGGGTCCGGGAGAGGCTCGAACGCTTCCGCATCGCCACCGGCCTCGCCCAGGCGAGGCTTGCCCTGGGCGTCGAGCTCCAGCCCCGGCAGACCGTCGAGGGCCGTGGCGATCAGACCTTCACTCGCCGAGACAGAGGTGAGCTGCGGCAGGAACGGGAGCTCGAGCGCGAACGACACCTCGAGAGCTCGAGCCACGGAGCGCACCGGGAGGCTGCCGATGCCCGTGCGCGCCAGCGGCGGCAATCGATGGGCGTTCATGCGGAGAAAGTCTACTCCGCCGCCCGTCGGGGTTAGGCTGCGCCGCGCAATGCGTCTGCGCTTCACCCTCCTCGCCATGCTGTGGGCCGCCTCGGTCGCGAGCGCGCAGGAGAAGGTGGGAGAGCTCGCCGGCCAGGTCCCGCTGCTGCTCAGGGTGCTGGCGTACGATCAGAACTTCGAGGCCCGGGGCCTGGGCGACTTCGTGGTGCTGGTGGTGAGCGACGCCCCGGGCGCCGCGGCCCGCAAGACGCTGGTGGAAGCGCTCAAGGACCTCCCGGCCCAGAAGATCCGCAACCGGACCGTGAAGTTCGCCCAGGGCGACGCCAAGGACGAGGCGACGGTGCAGCTGGAGCTCGAGCGCTCGAAGGCCCAGGCGGTGCTGGTGATGCCCGGCACGGCGGACCCGGTGGTGAAGGCCGTCTCCGAGGTCATCCAGGACAACCAGGTGTACGGCCTGGCGCTCGACGCCACGATGGTCGAACACGCCATTCCGCTCGGGGTCTCCAGCGTGCAGGGCAAGCCCCTCATCCACATCAACGAGAAGGCCGCCAAGGGCGTGGGCGCCCGGTTCGAGGTCAGCGTCCTCAAGCTGATGAAGGTGGTCGGCGAGCGGTAAGCCCCCTTCGGGCGAAACCCTCCCTTTCGCTTTGACGCGTGGCGCCGCGGTCCTTAAGGTGGTCCGGCGATGGAATCTCCCCTGGTCCCGTATCTCCCGATCCTCGCGGTGCTGCTGCTGGCCGGCCTGATGGCCATGGCCATTCCCGCGCTCACCACCCGGCTCGGCCCCCGCAGCGTCAACCCCATCAAGTCGGAGTCGTTCGAGTGCGGCAACCCGACGCTGGGGACCGCGCGCCAGCGCTTCGCGGTGAAGTTCTACGTGGTCGCCCTGCTCTTCATCGTCTTCGACGTGGAAGCCGTCTTCCTCTACCCCTGGGCGGTGAACTTCCGGGCGCTCGGCTGGTTCGGCTACGGCACCATGCTGATGTTCGCGTCGACGCTGGTGATGGGGCTCGTCTACATCTGGAAGAAGGGCGCCCTGGAGTGGGAGAGCTGACATGGCCGAGCTCGACGTCGCCCCTGCGTTCACCACCCGTCGCGACGAAGCGATGGGGTTCTTCCAGAAGATGGTCTCCAAGGGCCTGGGCTGGGCGCGCAAGTACTCGCTCTTCACCTACCCCTTCGCCACCGCCTGCTGCGGCATGGAGTACATGTCGGTGGCTTCGAGCCGCTACGACATCGCCCGCTTCGGCGCCGAGTTCCCCCGCTTCTCGCCGCGCCAGGCCGACCTCCTGATGGTGGTGGGCACCATCAACATGAAGCAGGCGCCCATTCTCAAGCGCGTCTACGAGCAGATGACCGAGCCCAAGTGGGTGGTCTCGTTCGGAGTGTGCGCGTCGTCGGGCGGCTTCTACGACAACTACGCGGTGCTCCAGGGCATCGACCGCATCCTCCCGGTCGACGTGTACATCCCCGGCTGCCCGCCGCGCCCCGAGCAGGTCCTCGACGGGCTCATGCTGCTGCAGGACAAGATCGCCAGCCAGCGGCACTACGTCGGCAACAAGCAGCCGATCCAGGAACGCCCGGGCTACCGCGACCTCGCGAAGTAGCCGTCACCGCGGCGTCACCGCGCCGCGATCTCCGCGACACCGAAGCGTTGCGAAACCGGAACGGCGCGGTGCCACGGGCGCCACGCGGGCCCGGCATCGTGCGCAGGCATGACTGCTCGCCTGCTCGCCCACCTCTCCGATCTCCACCTCGGTCGCTCGAAGGCCGACGCCGACGCCGCCCGGCGCCTGGTCGACGCCCTGCTCGCCGCCAAGGTCGACCACGCGGTGGTGACCGGCGATCTGACCCACCGCGGGCTGCTCGAGGAGCACGACCTCTTCCTCGAGCTCTTCGCCCCGCTCGCCCGCCACGGGCGACTCACCGTCGTCCCCGGCAACCACGACCGGCAAGGCGACGACGCGGCCCAGTGGCTCACCCGCGGCCAGCGGGTGTGGACCGAGGCGCGCGACGGCCTGTGGCTGGTGTGCGTGGACTCGACGGCGCCGCACAACCGCATCGGGTTCCGCGCCCACGGCGCGCTCTGCGAGGAAACGCTGGCCGCGGTCGACCTGGCGCTCGCCGATGCCCCGGCCGGCGCGCTGACCGCGGTGCTGCTCCACCACCACCCGGTGCCGCTGCCGACCGAGGGCGTCGGCGAGTGGCTCGCCCACCGCCTCGGGTGGCCGCACGCGTCCGAGCTCGCGCTCGGCCATGCGCTGCTGGGCCTGCTCGCCGGGCGCGCCGACCTGGTGCTGCACGGCCGGCGGCACCGCCCGCGGCGGCTGGTGTGCGAGCACGACCGGCCGCTGCAGGTGGTCAACGCCGGCAGCTCGACCGCGCTGGGGGCCTGCCGGCTCTTCCCCCACGCGGACGGGCGGCTCGAGGCGGCGCCGCACTGGCTGTGCGCGGCGCCGGCGCCCGGCCTGCGCCGGACGCACGAGCTGGTGCTCGCCCCCGCGTGAAGCGCCGTCACTTGAGGGTGAGGGTCACCTCCCTTCCCCCGTCGTCCCAGTGAATCGCGTTCTGCACCGTGCCCTGGCGCGGCATGGCGATGGCGCTGCGCCAGGCGATCGCCTTGCCCTCCGGGCCCTTCTCCTTGAGCGTCACCTCCACCACCACCTGGTTGGCGTCGTCGCCGGCGCGCACGGTGACGTCGAAGGACACCGACTCGGCGGCCAGCTGCCGCTCGAAGGCCACCGAGCGCCCCAGCTCCACCTGGCTGTGGCCGTCGACGACCACCTCCTTGCCGTGGGTGCGGGTGACCTTGAAGTCCAGGCTGACCGGCGTGGCGGCGAGCACGGCGAGAGCAGCGAGTGCGAGCATCGTTCGTTCCTTCCAGTGCCGTCGCGGCGGCCGGCGCGAGGAGAGCTCGCGCACCCGCGACGGCGTGTGCCTCTCGGGAAGAGCAACGCGTGTGCCGCGCGCAAAGGCGCATCGGCGCTGGGCACAGGGGAGACCAGCCTGACAGCCTGTCAGCGCGACCGGCGCGCGCGGCTGTCAGCGTGACACGCCGAAGGTGATGCCGCGGTCGAAGACCTCTCGCCACAGCGCCACCTCGTGGCCCACGTCCCACAGCTCGAGTTCGACGGAAGCGCGGGTCGACAGCTGCAGGTGCACGCCGCGCCCTCGCAGGCTCACGCCGAGTTCCTTCACCGGCTGGTGGTGGCTGCGGTCGAGCGAGTCGGCCACGCGCAGCAGCGTCGCGCACTTGCGCACGATGCGGATCTCGGTGGCGTTGAGGCCCTCGAGCGCCTCGTGGCCCGCTTCCGGCGGCGAGCGGCGGTGGAAGCGCGCGATGAGCGCGGCCAACAGGCGCTCGCGCTCGCTCATTCCCGGGATGTCGGCGTTCTGGATCAGGTACTGCGAGTGCTTGTGGTGGCGCTGGTAGTTGATGGCGTGCCCCACGTCGTGGAGCAGCGCCGCCACCTCGAGCCACGGCCGCGCCGCGGCAGGCAGCTGGTGCACGCTGGCGAGGTCGTCGAACAAACGCAGGGCGAGCTTGGCCGTCTGCCTGCCGTGCGCCTCCGAGAAGCCGAAGCGCCGGCCGATGGCCACCGCCGCCTCGGACAGCGAGGCGTCGTCCCGGTCGACCTTCCGGCGGCGCACCAGGTCCCGCAGGATGCCGTCGCGCAGGCCGCGATCGACCGCGGTGACCGAGTCGAGCTTGAGGTGCTGCAGCACCGCCTCCAGCACCACCGCGCCGGCGACGATGATGTCGGCGCGCCGGGGGTCGAAGCGCTTGCGGCGCTTCTCCCCGTCCATCTTCGCGAGCCGCTCCACGGCCCGGGTGACCTCGCGGCGGGTGGCGTGGCTCGCCCCTTCGGAGCGGGCGAAGGCGACGATGGCCTGGATGGTGCCGCTCGAGCCCAGCGCGGTGTCGGGCGAGCGCGGCAGCTTCTTGGGCAGAGCTTCCTGCACCGCCTCCAGCGCGAAGGCCCGCATCACCTCGAGCTTCTTCTTGGGCACCTTGCCGGCCACGTTGAAGAGCTCGGTGAGCCGCACCGCGCCCAGGGTGATGCTCCACAGGTCCTTGGGGTGCTCGCCGAAGGCGAAGGCCACCTCGGTCGAGCCGCCGCCGATGTCCACCAGGAGCGAGCGCTTGAGCGGCGGCTTGCCGTGGAGCACGCCCAGGCACAGCAGGCGCGCTTCTTCGCGGCCGGAGACGACTTCCAGCGTGAGCTGCGCTTCCCGCTTCGCGCGGCGGACGATCTCGTCGCGGTTCTTCGCCTCCCGCACCGCCGAGGTGGCGACCGCCTTCACCCGCGCGCCGTAGCGCCGGCAGAGCGCGGAATAGCGGCGCAGCGTGGTCAACAGCCGGTCGGCGACCTCGCGGGAGATGACCCCGGTCTTGAAGAGCCCGTCGCCGGGCCGCACCGGGTCGCGCTCCTGGTGCAGCGCCTCGAGCGAGCCGTCGGGGAGCACGCGGGCGAGCTCCAGACGCACCGCGTTGGTGCCCACGTCGATGGCGGCGATGAGGTCGTCGTGGGGTCGGTCGGAGCGCGCCATGAACGGGGAGTGAAGGTAGAGGCCCGCCGCGCCTGCGAAAAGCACAACTGCGAGGTGGGTGCGTGTGGGAAGGGGAGTTTCGTCACGTGCGTTTGGTAGGGTGACCAGGAGAAGGCCATGGAGCTCACCGACCGCCAGCTGTTCATCAACCGTCAGTTGTCGTGGCTGGCCTTCAACGATCGGGTGCTCGGCGAGGCGCGGCAGCCCAACCTGCCGCTCCACGAGCGGCTCAAGTTCCTCGCCATCAGCTCGAGCAACCTCGACGAATTCTTCATGGTCCGGGTCGCCGGCCTCCTGCAGCAGCTGCAGAGCGGCGTGGCGGAGCTCTCGGTCGACGGCATGCCGCCGCTCGAGCAGCTCCAGGCGATCTCCGACCGCACCCACGTGCTGGTCGCCGAGCAGTACCGGCTCTGGGCGCGCGAACTGCTCCCCTTGCTGGCGGCGAACGGCCTGCCGCTGCTGTCGCGCACCGAGCTCACCGCCGAGCAGAAGACGGCGGCCCGCGCGCACTTCATGCAGCAGGTCTTCCCTGCCCTCACGCCGCTGGCGGTGGACCCTGGGCACCCGTTCCCCCACCTGCGCAACAAGTCGCTCAACCTCGCGGTGCTCCTGCGCCGCGAAGGCCGCCGCCGGAAGAAGGAGCTCGGCGAGTCGTCGCTGGCGGTGGTGCAGGTGCCGCAGGTGCTGCCGCGGCTGGTGCACCTGCCGGTGGTGAGTGGCCACGCGTTCCTCTTCCTCGAGGAGCTGATCGCCCTGCACGTGGGCGAGCTGTTCCCCGGCTACGCGGTGGAGTCGACCGCCTGCTTCCGGGTGACGCGCAACTGGGACCTCAACGTCGACGAGGAAGAGTCCGAGGACCTGCTGTCCACCATCCAGCAGGAGCTGCGGCGGCGGGATCGCGGCGCGGCGGTGCGCCTCGAGCTCGACTCGCACGCACCGGCGGTGCTGGAGACCCTGCTGGTCAACTCGCTCAAGCTGACGCCCGCCCAGGTCTACCGGGTGAGCGGCCCCTTGCAGCTGCAGGACGTCACCGCCATCGCGGAGCTCGACCCGCGGCTCGAGAACCGGGTGGAGCCGCTGGTGCCGGCGACGCCGGTCGCCCTGCGCGACGCGGACTCGATCCTCCAGGTGGTCGGGCAGAAGGACATCTTGCTGCACCACCCGTACGAGTCGTTCGACCCGGTGGTGCGCTTCCTCGAGGAAGCCGCCGACGACCCCAACGTGCTGGCGATCAAGCAGACGCTGTACCGCACCACCATCGACAGCCCCATCGGCCGCGCGCTGGTCCGCGCGAGCGAGAACGGCAAGCAGGTGGCGGTGCTGGTCGAGCTCAAGGCGCGCCTCGACGAGGCGAACAACATCGCCTGGGCGCGCCGCATGGAAGAGAACGGCGTGCACGTGGTCTACGGCCTCATCGGCCTCAAGACCCACTGCAAGGTGACCCTGGTGGTGCGCCGCGAAGGCCAGGGCATTCGCCGCTACGTGCACCTCGGGACCGGCAACTACAACCCGCAGACCGCGCGGCTCTACACCGACCTCTCGCTCTTCACCGCGCGGCCGGAGATCGCCGACGACGTCAGCTCGCTGTTCAACCTGCTCACCGGCTACTCGACCGCGCCGGCGTGGAAGCGGCTGGCGGTGGCGCCGATGAACCTGGCGGCCAAGGTGCTCGAGCTCATCGAGCGGGAGACTGCGAAGGCGAAGAAGGGCGAGCCCGCGCGCATCGCCGCCAAGTTCAACTCCCTGGTGGACCCGGCGACCATCCGCGCGCTGTACGCGGCGAGCCAGGCGGGCGTCGACGTCGAGCTCCTGGTGCGCGGCATCTGCTGTCTGCGGCCCGGCGTGCCCGGCGTCAGCGACCGCATCCGGGTGACCTCGGTGGTCGACCGCTTCCTCGAGCACAGCCGGGTGTTCGCCTTCGGCGTGGGCGCCCAGACCGAGCTGTGGCTGTCGAGCGCCGACTGGATGCCCCGCAACTTCCAGCGCCGGGTCGAAGTGATGTGGCCGGTCGACGACCCCGCGATCAAGGCCCGGGTGCTCGACGAGGTGCTGGGCCTGGGCTTCAAGGACAACGTGAAGGCGAGGCAGCTCCAGGTCGACGGTACCTACGCCCCTGCTCCGCTCGCGCTCGACGGGCAGACGGTGCGCAGCCAGGCCCTGCAGCTCGAGGCCGCCCGGCGCGGGAGCGAGCCGAAGGCGACCGAGCCCATTCTTCGCCACGCGGCCGCGCCGCAGGCCGACAAGGCGCCCGAGACCGCTGCTCGCGCGACCACGTCGACCGGCACCGGCGGCTGAAGCCCGCGGCCGCTGCCTCAGGTGGCGACGCGCACCCCACGCGCGGCCAGAATTGACTCAACCACCTGGAATCCGAGGCGTATGGTAGCTGGCGAGCGCTGGAGCCGGCCGATATGCTGAAGCACACAAGGAGCACACCATGGGCCTGAAGTGGACAGAGATTCTCCTCATCATGGCGGTGCTGATGCTCCTCTTCGGAGCCTCCCGGTTGCCTCAGCTCGGCAGCTCGCTCGGCTCGGCGATCCGCAACTTCAAGAAGGGCTTCGGCGGCGAGGATGACGGCACCGACAAGCCCGACGCCGACAAGGCCAAGCTGGCCGAAGGCCAGGGCCAGGGTCAGGGCGCGGCCGCGAAGGAAAAGCAGGGCTGATTTCTGCGCTCGCGCCTGCTCCCGCACGCGAGCGCGGCGAGGCTTCGCCTCGTCCCACGGTGAGTGTTCGGATCGAGAGACCGAACGTTCCCGGGCTGAGGTGACCAGAGCATTTCGAGAGAGCGTGAGCAGCCCCGGCCACTCGAGGTGAGCGGTTTCTCAGCTGACTACTTCAGCTCTTCGTCGATCTTGGTCGAAAGCGTCTTCGCCCAGGCCTTCACCCGGCGCGCCTCGGGCGGGTCCCAGTCACCGTTGCCGGTGAGCACCTTGGTGATCTGGACCTTGGCTTCCTTGGCGTTGCCGTCCTTCAGGTAGGTGTCGGCCAGGTAGTAGTAGTTGCGAAGGTGTTGCGGCGACAGCTTGATGGCCGCCTCGAGCTCCGACTTGGACTTCGCCAGGTCCCGCTTCGGCCACGGCAGCTCCCAGTGGTACCGGCCCTTCGCGCGGTGCGGACCGGCGGTGTCGAACGCCTCGTTGGCCTTGATGGCGTAGTCCAGGTTCTCGACGAACTTCCCTTCGAGGCCCTCGGACAGCGCGGTGAGCACGCCCACCGCCTGCGAGTAGGCGCCCACGCCGAGCGCCACGTAGTAGTGCGCCTCCATGCCGTCGCTCTTCACCTTGAGCGCGCGGTCGGCCAGGTTCCAGGCTTCCTTGCCGAGCTGCTTCTTGAGCTTCTCCTGCCCTTCGACCGTGCCGTCGGCCTGCCACCAGCGGAAGCGGGCCGCGCGCCAGAGCACCTGGTAGTCGTCGGGGTTGGCCTTGAGGCCCGCGGAGATGGCGGCGTCGGTGGCCTTGATGGCCGCCGGCTCGTCGCGCGTCTTCCACAGCAGGTCGAGCTGGGCCACCGCGTCCACCGGCGCCTCCGCAGCGGGAGCGGCGGGAGCGGCGGGAGCGGCGGGAGCGGCGGTCACACCGGCGTCCTGGGCGAAGGCGGCGGTGCACAGCACCACGGCAGCGAGCGTGACGGTCTTCATGGCGGCGTTCCCTAGCACAGGGGTTTCGACGCGCGACATGGCCCGAAAAGTCACGCCCCGCGGCGGCCTCCGACTGGGAGGCGCCACGGGGCGCGAGCGCAGCCTGACTGGGGGGGAGGTCAGG
This sequence comes from Myxococcaceae bacterium, assembly GCA_019694595.1. GTDB lineage: Bacteria > Myxococcota > Myxococcia > Myxococcales > Myxococcaceae > JAIBBQ01. The sequence continues at coordinate 16,459 of JAIBBQ010000073.1, read as the reverse complement.
CCGCGACGTCGGTCATCTCGGTGTCTTCGTTCAGCGGCGCGAGGTACCGCGCGAGGAAGTTCTTGGTCTTGAGCTCGACCTGGCGCACGCGCTCGCGGGAGACGCCCCAGCGCGCGCCCAGCTCTTCCAGGGTGCGCGGCTTGTCCTGGGTGAGCCGCTCCTGGAGGATGTCCCAGCCGAGGTCGCCGATGCGCTTCTTCACCTTCTCGAGCGCCACGTGCACCTCGGTGTCCCGCTCCTTGGCGATGGCCGCCGCGTCCAGGCTCTGGTCGCTCGAGGACAGCCGGTCGAGCCAGGTCGACTCGCCGTCGTCCTCGATGGGAGTGTCGAGCGAGAAGTCGCTCATCGAGATGCGCTCCGCCTCGCCGCCGCGCACCTGGCTGCGGTTGTCCTTCAGGTAGCGCGTGATGTACGCGCGGATCCACCAGACCGCGTAGGTGGCGAAGCGCACGTTCTTCTTGGGGTCGAAGTGCTCGATGGCCTTCATCAGGCCGACGTTGCCTTCCTGGATGAGGTCGTCGATGCGGTGCCCGCGGTTGGCGTACTTGCGCGCCACCGAGACCACGAACGGCAGGTTGCTCTCGGCGAGGATGCGCACCGCTTCGGGGTCGCCCTTGCGCGCCTTGCGGCCGAGCGCGTACTCGTCTTCACGGGTCAGCTGGTGATGCGGGCCCATCTGCTTGAGGTAGGTCTGCAGGCTCTTCTGTTCACTCTTCGCGAGCATGGTGTCGTGTCCTTCCGTCCTCGGGGAGCAAGACGCCCGAGCGCTCGGGGCGTTTCGCGCCCCTCGCCACGAAATTCACAACCCATTGAAGAGACGAAAGATTCCCTGCCCGAACGGGTGGAAATCCCGATGAAAATTCAGGGAAAAATCTTCCCGGGGTTCATCAGGCCCAGAGGGTCGATGGCCGCCTTGAGCTGACGCTGCAGGGCGATGAGGCCCGGCGACTGCTCGAAGGCCAGGAAGCTGCGCTTGGCGTACCCCACTCCGTGCTCGCCGGTGATGGTGCCGCCGAGCTCGACGGTGAGGCGCATCATCCTTTCCAGCGCCTGGTCGACCCTGGGCCGCTCGTGCGGCCCCTCGTAGAGGATGTTGGCGTGCAGGTTGCCGTCGCCGGCGTGGCCGTAGGTGGCCACGGTGAGCCCGAGTTCGGCGCCGAGCGCCTTGTACCGCGCGATGGCCTCGGGAATGCGCGAGCGCGGCACGCACACGTCTTCGCTGATCTTGTGCTTCTTCATCGCCCGGAGCGCCGTGCTCACCCCGCGCCGCACCGCCCACAGCTTCTCGCGCTGGCCGTCGTCCTGGGCGAGCAGCACCTCGAGCGCCCCCTGGGTGCGGAAGACCTCGTCCATCTGCGAGAGCTCGGCCACCAGCGCCTCTTCCAGCGCGCCGTCGACCTCGGCGATCACCGCGGAGCCGGTGCCCGCCGGGAACGTGAAGCCCTTGCCGTCGACCGCGCGCACCGACACCTCGTCGAGCAGCTCGAGCGCCCGCGGCACCAGCCCCTGGGCGAGCACCGCCGACACCGCGCGCGCCGCCTGGTGCACGTCCTTGAAGATGGCGAGCGCGGTCATCACCTTGCGCGGCAGCGGCACCAGCTGGAGCGTGATCTCCGTCGCCACGCCCAGGGTGCCTTCGGAGCCCACGAAGAGCCCGGTGAGATCGTACCCGGCGACGCCCTTGATGGTCTGGCGCCCCACGCGCACCACCTCGCCCGAGGGGAGCACCCATTCCAGGCCGAGCACGTAGTCGCGGGTGACGCCGTACTTGAGCGCGCGCGGGCCGCCCGCGTTCTCGGCGATGTTCCCGCCCAGGGTGCACATCGCCAGGCTGTTGGGGTCGGGCGGGTAGAAGAGGCCCTTCGCTTCCACCGCTTTCATGAAGTCGCCGGTGATGACGCCCGGCTCGACCACCGCGGTGAGATCCTCGGGAGAGATGGAGCGGATCGCGGTCATCTTCTCCAGGCTCACCGCCACGCCGCCTTCGAGCGAGATGGAGCCGCCGCTCTTGCCGCTGCGCGCGCCCACCGGCGTGTACGGCACCCGGTTCGCCACGCAGGCCCGGAAGACCGCCTGCACCTGGGCGGTGTTCTCGGGAAAGGCGACCAGCTCGGGCGGCGCGTCGATGGTGTCCGACTCGTCGTGTCCGTACACGGCGAGCGTGCCCGGGTCGGCCTTGAGCGCGACCTGGCCTTCGAGCGCGCGCCGCACCGCCTCGAGCTGCGCGGGGCCGGCTCTCACCCGAAGACCTCCACCCGGCTGCCCTGCATCGCCGCGGGCGCCTGGGTCGCCAGGTAGCGCACCACCCCGGCGACCTCGTCGGCGGTCATGCGCGGCTGGAAGCCCGAGCCTTCGAGCATGTCGGTGGCCACGCTGCCGGGGAGCACGCTCAAGGCGAGCACCCCGGTGCCACGCAGCTCTTCCGCCAGCGCGCGGGTGAGCCCGTCGAGGCCCCACTTCGACGCGCAGTAGCCGGTCGCGCCCGCCGAGCCCAGGGTGGCGCTGATCGACGAGACGTTGATCACCCGCCCCTGCCCCCGCGCGATCATGCCCGGGAGCAGCCGCCGCACCAGGTAGAACGGCCCCGAGAGATTCACCGCCACCACGCGGTCGAAGTCGTCGTCCGACATCTTCACCGTCGGCTTGCGCACCACGATGCCGGCGTTGTTCACCAGCACGTCGACCCGGCCGAACGCCTGGTCCACCGCCTTGACGATGCGGTCGGCGTCCTTGCGCGAGGCGGCGTCGTGCTGGAGCTCGAGCACCTCGGCGCCGAGCTGCCGGCAGACCTTCGCGGTGGCCTTGGCGCCGCCGCGCGCGGTCGAGGTGAGCGCGAGATCGTGATCGGCCGCCAGGGCCTTGGCGATGGCCGCGCCGATGCCGCGCGAGGCGCCGGTGACGAAGGCGACGGGCCGCATCAGCGGGCCTTCTTCTTTCCGATGCGGGCCCAGAGTTCGCGCCGCAGCGCCCCGTCGCGGGCGAGCAGGCCCTCGTAGGCCTCGGCGTGGGTCACCGCGTGCCGCTGGCTCCCGCCGCGCAGGCGCAGGCACGTCTGTTCCGCCTCGAGGATGCAGGCCGCCGCCGGGCTCTTGAGGCCCCTGGCGAGGTGACGTGCGACCTGCCGCGCGAGCTCTTCCTGCAAGATGAGCCGGTGCGCGAACACGTCGACCAGCGCGCCCAGGCGGCCGAAGCCCACCACGCTCGCCCCCGGCAGGTACGCGACGTGGGCCCGTCCGCTGTACGGCAGCAGGTGATGCGGGCACATCGAGCGGAACTCGAGGTTGGTGACCACCACCAGCTCGCGGCGCCGGCCCCCGGTGACCGGGAAGCGCTCGGCGAGCACGTCGGCGGGGTCCTGGCCGTAGCCGTCGAGGAACTCTTCCGCCCAGGCCTCGGTGACCCGGCGCGGGGTGTCCTTCAGGTTGGCGTCGTCGCGCGGCACGCCTGCGGCGCGGAGAAAGCGCGAGACCGCCTGCGACATCGCCCGCCGATCGACGCCCATGTGGCGCTCAGGGCCCGTAGGTGACGCAGTACTCCGACGTCTCCCAGAGCTTGATCTCCTTGAGACCGTCGACGACCGGAGCGATGCGATCCCACAGCCAGACCACCATGTTCTCGGCGGTGGGGTTCTCCATGAGATCGTTCAGGTTGTGGTGGTCGCACTTCTCGAGCGCGACGTCCCACACCTTCTTCTTGATCTCGTCGAAGTCGCGGATCATGCCGTCTTTCGGCGACGGCTTGCCGGCGAGCGTCACCTGCAGCCGGTAGTTGTGGCCATGCAGCCGCTTGCAGGGCCCGTCGTAGAACGGCAGCTGGTGCGCGGAGCAGAAGTGGAAGTCGACCGACAGCAACATGTTCATGGGGCCTCTGTTAGCGCGCCCGCGGCTCGCACGCACCCCCGTTGCACCTCGGCGGGCGCATCGAGCGCGCTCAGGTTCAGCGCCACGGTGGTCTGGTCGCAGCAGCCGCCGTCGGCGGTCCGTTCCGGGGTGCTCGCCTCCAGCGCCAGCACCGGCCGCTCACACGCGGTCCACGGGGGCAACCCACGGGGCCCCACCCACGGGAAGGGATCGAAGGGCTCGGGCCGCCAGCGCACCTCGAGCCGTTCGACCCCGGGGGTGACCGGGAGTTCCTCGCGCACCCGGGTGGTGCCGTACGTCGAGCGCCCGTCTTCGCAGAACACGTGCACCGAGAACGACGGGGCCTGCGGCGACCGGTGGCCGAAGCGCAGGGAAAGACCCGGCGCTCCCACCACCTCGAGCACCGCCAGACACCCGCGCTCCGAGCAGCCGGCCGACAGGGGCCGCAGATCGAGCCGCTGGCGTGCGAGCTCGACGCGGGCCCGCGACGACGTCCCCGCGGCACGCCGGGCAAAGGCGTCCTCCACCCCGCGCCGCCATTGGCCGAGGAGCCGGGAAGTCCCCTGGGCGAGGCGCACGTCGTCGCGGAGCCAGCGGAGCGCCCGGAGCCCGCTCGCGATCTCTCCGAGCCTCCGGTCGTCGTCGTCGGTGGGGCGCGCCAGCGGCAGCGTCAGCGCTCGCAGCGCCGACTCCACGCGCCCCCAGTGGGCGAGCCGCTCCCGTTCCTGGAGCGCCGGTCCCGCGACGCCGCACCGCACCCGCACGGGACCGAGCCGGAGCTCCGCGGGACCCCGGTCGAGCGGCGGCACCGGCACGGGGTCGCCTCCGGGCCGCAGCGCCACCCAGGCGCTCGCCCCCCGGCGCAGCCACAGGGCCTCCACCATCACGCCGCGGCCGCCTCCCGCGAGCGCGGGGCCGGCGCCCTCGGCGCTCAGCTCGAGTCCGTAGTGCTTGCTCAGGGTTCCCAGGGTGAGCACGTCGAGGAGCGCGGGCACGTTCGAAGGTGGCTCGGTGCCGGTGCAGACCACCAGCGCTTCCTCGGCGGCGCCCCACCCCTCGAGGCGCCCGGCCAGCGCGGAGGTCAGGAACGGCGGCGCCGCCCCGGGCAAAGGCCACCACGACGGCTCCGGCGAGGCCGCGAGCAGCAGGAGCAGCGCGCCGATCAGGGCGCCACCCGCGGCCCCACCAGCACCCGGCCGTCGCGCTCGAACACCTCGTGAACCCCGAGGCGCTGGCCGCGCGGGAAGAATGCGGTGCCATCGCGCACGTCGAAGCACCACGCGTGGAGCGGACACGACAGCCGGAAGCCGTCGCGGTCGCCCTGCCCCATGAGCCCTCCGCGATGGGGGCAGAGACCATCGACGGCGTAGAGCTTTCCTTCGAGCCGCAGCACCACCACCTCGACGTCGCCGGCGCGCCCGCACAGCCGCCCGCCTTCGGGCAGGGAGGCCGACGGCCCGAGGTCGAAGGGACCGGCGCTCACTTCACCGCGGCGGACACGGCCTTGAAGTCCGGCGAGCCGGCGCGGCCGAGCGCGTCGAAGAGCGCGGCCTCCACGGTGGTGGCCACCGCGCCGGCGCGCTCGCAGAGCCCGAGGCCCACCCGGTAGTCCACCTCGTCGCGCGAGATGACCGCGTCGTGGGCGAGGAACGGCACCACCCCCGCGTCGGCGAGATCGCGCGCCGTCTGGAAGACGCAGACGTGGGTCTCCATGCCCACCACCAGCACCTGCGAGCGCCCCAGGATGCGCTCGCGCACCTTGGGCTGCCAGGCGGTGAACTCGAGCTTCTCCACCCGGGGCACGTCGCCCAGCGCATCGAGCACCGGCTTCACGGTGGGCCCGAGGCCCTTGGAGTACTGCTCGGTGACCGCGATGGGCAGGCCGAGCGCCTTCGCCCCGGCGATGGCGGCGAGGGTGCGGTTGAGCATGCGCTGGTAGCGCTGGGGGTTCATCGCCGCGACCAGACGTTCCTGCACGTCGATCACCAGGAGGGCTGCGTCGGCCCGGGAGAAGCGGTGGCCCTTCATGTGACCTCCAGACGGATGAACTTCAGGACAGCGCGCGGCGGCGGCGAGTCTCCAACCGCCGGGCGACTTGCGCCAGCTCGAACGGCACCTTCGCCATCGCCGACAGCTTGAGCTTGGAACCGCCGACGTCCTTCCAGGCTTCCAGCGGGACCTCGACGATGTCTCCGGACCCCAGTGGCGCGAGCCCGGGAGCACCCGCGAGCAGCCGCCCGAGGAGCTCGACGTCGAAGACCCAGCGCGAGCCGAACGGCTCGTCGAGCGCGGCCTCGAGGTGCGGCCCCACCTTGAACAGCTTGGCGCCGCACTGGGTGTCGTAGATGACGACCGAGAGCATCCACGAGGCGACGGTGCCGAAGGCGCGCCCCAGGTAGTGCCGCATCGGAGAGCGGTGAATGTCCCGGCCGGCGAGCGCCACCCGCGACCCCAGCACCGCCTGCACTCCGCGCCGGCGCATCTCCCCCGTCAGCCGCAAGAGCTCGTGCGGCGGGGTGGCGAAGTCGGCGTCGGCGTAGCCCACCACGTCGGCCGACGGCATCGCGGCCCGCAGCCCCGCGCGCACCGCCTCGGCCTTGCCCACGTTCTTCGGCAGACCGAGCGCGCGCACCCTGCCGTGGCTCCTCGCGGCGATGGCTTCCAGCAGCGAGAGCGTCTCGTCCTTCGAGCCGTCGTCGACCAGCACCACGCTGACGCCGGACTCGGCCACGAGCGACTCGACCTGCGAAGGGTCGAGCCGCTTGGCTTCGTTGAAACAGGGAATGACCCAGGTCACGCGCATCGACAGGCGCCGAGGCGTAGCAGGCCGAAGCCCCCCTCAGGGCAACTTCTTGAGCGCTGCTTCCACGAACTGCAGGCGGTCGTTGCCCACGAACATCTCCTGGGCATCGACGAAGAAGGTGGGGACCCCGAAGGCGCCGCGCGAGACCGCCTCCTCGCTCGCCTGCTTGAGCAGGGCCTTGGCGTCCTCGCTGCGCGCCCGCTCGAGGACCGACGCAGGGTCGGCGCCCACCGCGCGCAGGGCCGGCTCGAGCACCTCGGGGCTGTTGCAGTCGGCGCCGTCGACCCAGATGCGCCGCATCACCTGGAGTGCGAACGCGGGCGCCTGGTCTCCCAGGAACAGGCAGGCGCGGTCGGCGGTGAGCGCCAGGAACGGAAAGTTCGACGGCAGCACCACCGGAGGCAGCCCGTAGTGGGCCGCCCAGTCGTTGAGGTCCTTGTAGAGGTAGAAGGCCTTGGCGGGAATCTCGGCGGGCCCGCGGTTGCCGGTCGCCTTGAGCACCGCGGGGAGGAAGCAGGGCCGCCAGCGCACCTCGGCGCCGGTGCGCGCCGCCAGGCCGCCGAGCTGGGTGGCCGCGAGGTACGAATACGGGCTCATCAGATCGAAGAAGAACTCCAGGGTTCGCGCCATGGCGACGACACCCTACCCGGCGCGCGCGCGCGGCGCGTGTTATCCAGCCCCGCCATGAAACCGCTCCCCGAAGCGCTCAACGAGGCGCTCACCTTCGCGGCCAAGTACTTCGGCAAGGAGCTCGCCGACACCGCCTACGCCCGCGGACTGGCGGTGACCAACAAGGCCGACGGCTCCACCATCCCCATTCCCATCACCGCGACCGCGGTCATCCTCGGCGAGGCCGAGCTCGCCCGGCGCACCCGGCTGGCCGCGCTGCTCGCGTCCGCGGGGGCGAAGATGTCGCGCGCGCTCTGCGCCGGCGAGGCCAGGGAGCTGCTGCTCGGCGGCCTGTCGCCGCTGGAGCGCACGCTGGCGGAGAAGACGGCCGCCACGCTGGAGACCCTGGTCACCACCCGGGTCGACTTCTTCGTGGGCGACAAGGTCCAGGCGCTGGAGCTCAACGCCACCATCCCCGCGATGCAGGGCTACTCGGACATCGCCGCCCAGACGCTCATCGAGGTCGCCGCGCGCTACTGGGGCGCGAAGGACACCTTCATCGCCCAGGCGATGGCCAAGAACGGCTCCAACGCGCTCGCGCTCTACCGCGCGCTGTTGAGCGGCTACGCCAAGGTGCGCCCCGGGCGGACGCCGGAGCGCATCGCGCTGCTCTCGCGCCGCAACGACGCCCAGCTCACCGAGCAGCGCTACCTCTGCGAGAAGTTCCGCGAGTGGGGCGCCGACGCCGACGTGGTGCACCCCGACCAGCTGTCGGGCGACGACGCGGTGCGGGCCAACGGCAAGAGCTACGATCTCGTCTACCGCCACCTCTTCGTGCGCCGGCTGGAAGAGCCCGGCATGGTCGGCGCCGACTACGTGCGGGCGCTGCTCGCGGAGCCCAACGGGACCCGCGCGGTGGTGCTCAACCCGCCGGCGTCGCAGGTCGAGGCCAAGCTCGCCTTCGCGATGCTGTCGGAAGCGCTGGAAGACCGAGCGCTGTCCAAGGCCGCGGGCCTCACCGAGGCCGAGCGGGAAGCCGTGGCGGAGTCGGTGCCGTGGACGCGCCCCTTCCGCACCCCGGCGGTCGTCGCACGGGTGAAGAAGAACCCCGACGCCTACGTGCTCAAGCGCTCGTGGGACTACGGCGGCCGCGCGGTCTTCGTCGGCCGCACCCGCGGCGAGGCCGGGTTCGAGGAGCGGGTGAAGGCGGCCTACGGCGCACCGCTCGACTGGGACGCGCTCTGCGACCGGGCAGCCGAAGACCGCGTGGGCGGCGGGTTCGTGGTGCAGTCGCTGGTGGAAACAAAACCCGAGACCCACGTGTTGTGTGACGGAGCCTCGGCCGTGCCTACCGATCTCTACGTGGACTTCTCGGCCTACGCGTCGGTGGGCCTCGAGCGGGCGCCCGCCTGGGGCGGGGTCTGCCGCGGCTCGGTCTCGCACATCGTCAACATCGTCGGTGGAGGCGGAGTGATTCCGCTGCTTTCCGAAGGTGCGGCCCAGTCGCTGCTGGACGCCTTCCGGGCCGGTATTAAGTAGTCCGCGAGCCGTACCCTGCCTCACCCTTCAAGGAGGGCTGTCATGGAGTGGAACAACCAGCCGTCGCTCGACCCGAGCCTCACCCCGAGCCAGGTCCTCGCCGACGTCTCCGCGCAGAGCTTCATGAGCCGCGTCTTCATGTGGATGACGGCGGGCTTGGGCGTCACCGCAGCCACCGCCGTCTTCACCGCGTCGACGCCGGCGGTCTTCAGCGCGGCGATGACCTGGAGCCTGCCGCTCATTCTCCTGCAGCTCGGTCTGGTCCTGGTGCTCTCGGGCCTGGCGCCGCGGCTGTCGGCGGCGGTCGCCGGGGCGCTCTTCCTCGTCTACTCGGCGCTCACCGGCCTCACCCTGTCGTGGATCTTCTACCGCTACCACCTGGGCTCGGTGGCCACCGCCTTCGCCATCTCCGGCGGCACCTTCGGGGCCCTGAGCCTCTACGGCACCGTCACCAAGAAGGACCTGTCGGCCTGGGGCACCTTCCTGTTCATGGGCCTGGTCGGCATCCTCATCGCGGGCGTGGTGAACATCTTCGTGCGCTCGGAGGCCATCTCCTTCGTGTCGTCGTGCGCAGGGGTGCTGGTGTTCGCCGGTCTCACTGCCTACGACACCCAGAAGCTGCGGCAGTACCACGCGGCCATGGGCGCCTCGGGCGCAGTGCGCGGCGCCCTGGTGCTGTATCTCGACTTCTTGAACCTGTTCTTGAGTATCCTGAGGTTGATGGGCCGGCGCCGCTGACGCGCGCAGCACGGCGCGAGCGGTGAACCGAGGGGCGCTCAGGCGACTGGGCGCCCTTCGTGTTTGCGGGGCTCAGCTCTTCTTCACGTACGGCGCCATGCGCACGCGCTCGACGGGCACCCCGCCCTTGAGGTGCGAGACGACGATCTCCTTCACGTCGTCGGCGGTGACGCCCCCGTACCAGACGCCTTCCGGGTAGACGCACACCGACGGGCCCCGTTCGCAGGCATCGAGGCAGCCGGCCTTGTTGATGCGCAGGTCCTTGAGGCCCTGGGCGTCGCACTCCTTCTTGAACAGCGGCACCAGGTCCTCGCTCCCCTTGCTCGCGCAGCAGCCCTTGGGGCTCCCGTCGGGGCGGCGGTTGGTACACACGAACACGTGCGTGCGGAACGGAGGCGGCATTCCCACGACATATCGGGCCTGCCCCTGAAGGGTCGAGCACCTTGCACCGCGGGAAGTTTTTGCAGGTCTGCCAGGGCGCCTTGCTGGCGGTGCGTCAGTCGCAAAACGCGATTCTCCGGCGAAAACCGCCTCCGGAAGGCGCTCCTGCCAGGAGCGCAATGATCATCTTTCATTCATGACATTCAGCAACATTCAATGACGCCTCGCGTCGAGCTACATGAAAAGACATGTATCGTCACCGCCACCAATTCAGGCCAGGTTATGGCTCCGGCGTCGCATTCTTGCCTACAGCAGATCCCAGGCCGATTTACCGGCCTCCGGCGCAACTTGACATTTCGGTGGAGGTGCCGAGACCACCTAAATATGGGGGTTCAGCCGGGAATTTGACACAAGATGTGGTGGATTTAGGATTGACACCCGCTCGACACGAACGATACAAGCCGCCCCCCGCCACTCGAGGGGGGACCTCGCCGGACCCGCAGCACAGCACCAGGCAGCACCAAAACACCTACCTTTCGCACTTTTACTTCCCCCGGGCAGTCCTCCGAGGGGCCCGCTACTGCTTTCGCATCCCACCCACACCCACCGTCAAGCAAAGGAAGCGACCATGGAGAAGGAGCTGAACCCCCGCTCGCAGGCCACCCCCAAGGCGAAGTCCGCTGTGAAGCGCGGGCACAAGGGCCTCACGGTTCCCCGCTTCTTCACCACCCCTGGCGTCGACCCGGCCGACGAGATGACCTGGGAGCTGCGCTCGGCGTCGATCTCGGGCGAAGACGGCAAGGCGGTCTTCGAGCAGAAGAACATCGAGGTCCCCAAGGCGTGGTCGATGCTGGCCACCAACGTGGTCGCGTCAAAGTACTTCCGCGGCACGCCGGGCACCCCGGAGCGTGAGACCAGCGTGCGCAAGCTGGTGGCGCGCGTCGTCAACCAGATCACCAAGTGGGGCGAGCTCGGCGGCTACTTCGCGAGCCAGGCCGACCAGGCCAGCTTCCACGCCGAGCTGACGCACCTGCTGCTCAAGCAGAAGGTGGCCTTCAACTCGCCCGTCTGGTTCAACGTGGGCGTCGAGGAGCACCCCCAGTGCTCGGCGTGCTTCATCAACTCGGTGCAGGACTCGATGGACTCGATCCTCACCCTGGCGAAGACCGAAGGCATGCTCTTCAAGTACGGCTCGGGCACCGGCTCGAACCTCTCGCACATCCGCTCGTCGAAGGAGCTGCTCGCCGGCGGCGGCACGGCCTCGGGCCCGGTCAGCTTCATGAAGGGCTTCGACGCCTTCGCGGGCGTCATCAAGTCTGGTGGCAAGACCCGCCGCGCCGCGAAGATGGTCATCTTGAACGCGGAGCACCCCGACATTCTCGAGTTCATCAAGTGCAAGGTGAACGAGGAGAAGAAGGCGTGGGCGCTCATCGAGCAGGGCTACGACTCGTCGTTCAACGGCGAGGCGTACAGCTCGGTCTTCTTCCAGAACTCGAACAACTCGGTGCGCGTCACCGACGACTTCATGAAGGCGGTCGTCGAGGACAAGCCGTGGACCACCCGCGCGGTGCGCGACGGCCGGCCCATGGACACCTACCGGGCGCGCGACCTGTTCCGCGAGATCGCCGACGCGGCGTGGCTGTGCGGTGACCCGGGCATGCAGTTCGACACCACGGTCAACAACTGGCACACCTGCGCGAACACCGCGCGGATCCACGCGTCGAACCCGTGCAGCGAGTACATGTTCCTCGACGACACGGCCTGCAACCTGGCGTCGCTGAACCTGATGCACTTCCGCACCATCGACGGCGACTTCGACGTGCCGGCGTTCAAGCACGCGGTCGACGTCACCCTGCTCGGCCAGGAGATCATCGTCGGGTTCTCCAAGTACCCCACCGAGAAGATCACCCGGAACAGCATCGACTACCGGCCGCTCGGCCTCGGCTACGCCAACCTGGGCGCGCTGCTGATGGCGTCGGGGCTTCCGTACGACTCCGACCACGGCCGCAACGCCGCGGGCGCCATCACCTCGCTCATGGCCGGCCAGGCGTACCTGCAGTCGGCGAAGATCGCCGAGCGCATGGGCACCTTCAACGGCTACGAGACCAACCGCGAGCCGATGCTGGGCGTCATCCGCAAGCACCGCAAGGCGGCGCACCAGGTCGAAGGCTCCGGCGTCGACACCGTGCTGCTCAAGGCGCAGAAGGACGTGTGGGACGAGGCGCTCCGCCACGGTGAGGCGTTCGGCTACCGCAACAGCCAGGTCACCGTGCTGGCGCCGACGGGCACCATCGGCTTCATGATGGACTGCGACACCACCGGCATCGAGCCGGACATCGCGCTCATCAAGTACAAGAAGCTGGTGGGCGGTGGCGTGCTCAAGATCGTCAACCAGACCGTGCCGCCGGCGCTGCAGAAGCTCGGCTACTCGGCGACGGAGATCGAGTCGATCCTCAGCTACCTCGACAAGCAGGAGACCATCGAAGGGGCCCCGGCGCTCAAGAGCGAGCACCTCGCGGTGTTCGACTGCGCCTTCAAGCCGGCCAAGGGCGAGCGCAGCATCCAGGCCATGGGCCACCTGCGCATGATGGGGGCCTGCCAGCCGTTCCTGTCGGGCGCCATCTCCAAGACGGTGAACCTGCCCAACAACGCGACGGTGGAAGACATCGAGACCGCGTACCTCGAGGCCTGGCGCCTGGGCCTCAAGGCGGTCGCGGTGTACCGCGACGGCTGCAAGCGCAGCCAGCCGCTCAACACCTCGAAGAGCGAGGCCAAGGTCGACGCGGTGCCGGTGCCGGAGAAGGCCGCCCGCCGCCGCCTGCCCGATGAGCGCCGCGCCATCACCCACAAGTTCTCCATCGCGGGGCACGAGGGGTACCTCACCGTCGGCATGTACGAGGACAACCTGCCCGGTGAGCTCTTCATCACCATGGCGAAGGAAGGCAGCACGGTCTCGGGTCTGATGGACTCGTTCGCCACCTCGATCTCCATGGCGCTGCAGTACGGCGTGCCGCTCCAGGTGCTGGTCGACAAGTTCAGCCACATGCGGTTCGAGCCGTCGGGCTTCACCGGCAACCCGGACCTGCCCATCGCCAAGTCGATCACCGACTACATCTTCCGGTGGCTGGCGCTGAAGTTCATGCCGACCGTGGAGCAGCTGGCCCAGGGCGTGTCGACGGTGGCGAGCGCGGAAGTGACCAACCCGCACGGCGTGTCGATCGTCGCTCGGGAAGCCACCGTGCCTTCCGCCGGCACCCGCCAGGCGTTCCTGAACCAGGCCGACGCCCCGCCCTGCCACGTGTGCGGCACCATCACCGTGCGCAACGGCGCTTGCTACAAGTGCCACAACTGCGGCGCCACCAGCGGCTGCAGCTGAAACACCGAAGGAAACACCCGGGAGGGGTGAGCAGCCCCGGACACTCGAGAGAGGTCCGGGGCTGTTGTCTGTGCGGGGGTCGAGCAGCGCCGCTGCAGCGCCGCGTCGGGACAGCGCGAGCGGGGTGCTTCAGCGGCCCGCGTCGGGAAGGCCCAGCATCGCCCTGGCGTCGGCGTTGGTGGGGTCGACGTCGAGCACCGCCTTCGCCAGGCCGAGCGCCTGCTCGCGGTCGCCGGCGGCCGCGGCGCGGTTGGCGAGGTCGAGCGGCTCGGTGACGTAGCGGGCGATCACCCGCTCGGTGAGCTTGGCGGGCACGGTCTTGGAGATCTCGCGGTCGTAGGCGATGAACTGCTTCGCCTCCGCGGGGGTGAGCCGCTCCGCGCGTGAGGCGAGGAACTGGTACTCGGCGAGCGCCTTGAACATCGCCTTGCACTTGCCGCCTTCGAGCTCGTTGCACTTCTTGGCGGACTCCACCGCATGGGGCAGGTCGCCCGCGAGGAAGTAGAGGTGCGCCATCTCCGAGGGCTTGGGGCCCTTCTTGGGGGGAGCAGCGGCCAGCAACAGGAGCGCGAGGGTGAGCTTCATCAGTAGGCGTTTCGCGAGAGGAAGCCGCCGAAGGCGGTGCGCAGCAGGATCTTGAGGTCGAGCAGGAGCGACCAGTTCTCGATGTAATAGAGGTCGAGCTCGATGCGCTTCTCGATCGATGTCTGACCGCGCAGCCCGTTGACCTGTGCCCAGCCGGTCATGCCCGACTTCACCAGGTGCCGCAGGTGGTAGCGGGGGATCTTCTGCCGGAACTCGCGGATGAAGACCGGCCGCTCGGGCCGCGGCCCCACCAGGCTCATGTCGCCCTTGAGCACGTTGAAGAGCTGCGGCAGCTCGTCGAGCGACGTCTTGCGCATCAGGGCGCCCAGCGGCGTGGTGCGCGGGTCGCCCTTGCTCGCCATCTGCGCGCCCTGGGCCTCGGCGTCGACGCGCATGGTGCGCAGCTTGAGCATCTCGAAGGTCTGCCCGTCCATGCCCATGCGCTCTTGCCGGTAGAAGACGGGGCCCTTGCTGGTGATCTTCACCAGCGCCGCGAGCAGCAGCATCAACGGCGAGAGCAGCACCAGTGCGGTCAAGGAGATGGCGACGTCGAAGACCCGCTTGAGCACCCGGTTCCAGCCGTCGAGCGGGCCGCCCTGGAGGTTGATGATCGGCAGGCCGCCGAACTCCTCGAAGCCGCCGCGCAGGGTCATGTACTGGAAGAGGTCGGGCACCACCTTCACGTCGACGGTGCGCTGGGCGAGCTCGTCCATCAGCGGGCGCACCGCCGCCTGCTCTTCCAGCGGCAGGGCGATGACCACCTGGTCCACGCTCTGCTGGTCCAAGGTGGCGCCGAGCTGCGACCACAGCCCCACCACCGGCACCTTCATCACCGTGGTGCCCACCTTGTCGGGGTGCCGGGTGAGCAGCCCCACCACGCGAAAGCCCAGCTCGCGGTGCGCCTCGATGGTGGCGATGACCCGCTGCCCGAGCTCGCCGGCGCCCACCACCAGCACCGACTTGAGGTTGTGCCCCCGCCGCCGCAGCGCGTGCATGAAGGAGCGGAAGAGCACCCGCACCACGCTCACCAGGCCGAAGGTGTAGCCGACGAAGATGACGATGGTGGCGCGCGAGTAGCGCTCGCGGGTGAAGTACGTCACCGACACCAGGAGCAGGCTCGCGAAGAGCGTGGCCTTGAAGACCTCGAAGACCTCGCCCAGGTGCGTGCGCGCGCGCGCGGTGGTGTAGAGGTTCGCCTGCCGGTAGGTGACGGGGATCAGCACCAGCGCGAAGGCCACGAAGGTCAGCGTGTCGTCGAGCGGGGGAATCGACTCGTGCGGCAGCCCCGACCAGAAGCGCGTCGCGTAGGCGAGCACGAAGGCCACGCCGATGGCCGCCAGGTCGGCCAGCAGCTTGATCGAGTTGTAGAAACGCTGGAACCGGCTGAACACGGCGCCTTTTCATTACCACAGGACGACGGCCCGCCAACCCCGCGAGACCACTCGAGAAGCGCTGCCGGCTCGGGGCGAAATCGGCTGCGCGGCGCCGCGGATCGTTGGACAGTGCGGCGGTGCGCCGCCTGGCCGTGCTCGCTCCGCTGCTGCCGCTCCTGCTCGGGCTCGACGCCGAGCTGCAGGACGTGGACGCCGCGCAGTACGCCGACGTCGCGCGGCGCATGGTGGCCTCGGGGGACTGGCTGACGCTGAGCCACTCGCAAGGGCCGTTCGTCAACAAGCCGCCGTTCTCGATGTGGGCGCAGGCGGTGTGTATCACCGCGCTGGGCCCCACCTCGGTCGCGGCGCGCCTGCCGGCGCTGCTCTTCGCGGTGCTCACCGTGCTCGCGGTCCGGGGCATCGGCCGGCAGCTGTTCGACGACAGGGTGGGCGAGCTCGCGGCGTTCCTCACCGCCAGCACCGCGGCGCTGCACGTGATGGTGATCGACCCCAAGGTCGACCTCGCGCTCACCGCCACCACGAGCTGCGCCGTCTGGGCCTTTCTCGCCGCGCGGCAGGCCTCCCGGTGGGCCTTCGCCGGCTGGGCGCTCACCGGCCTCGCGCTCCTCACCAAGGGTCCGCTGGGCGTGGCCATCGTCGCCGCGGCCATCGCCCCCGAGGCAGTGCGTGAGCCCGGGCGGCTGCGCTTCCAGCCCCTGCTCGGGCCGCTGCTCGTCGCCGCGCTCGCCGCCCCCTTCTACTGGACGGTGTGGAAGGTCTACGGGCCCGAGAACGTGGAGTACCTGCTGTGGCGGCAGTCGATGGGCCGCTTCAACGGCAGCAGCGGCTACGTCGACGCCACCTCCCCGCTCTTCTACGTGCACACCTCGGCGTGGGCCTTCCTCCCGTGGACGCCTGCCTTGCTCGTGGTGCTGGTGCGCAAGGCACGGCGCCTGGGGAACGTGCGCCTCCCCGACTGGCAGCGGGTGCCGGCGTGGTGGTTCGCCCTGCCCTTCGCCGCCTTCTCGGTCAGCGACTACAAGCTCCCCCAGTACGTCTACGCGCTGACGCCCGCGGTGGCGCTGCTGTGCGCTCCGTGGCTGTGCGAGGCGTCGGCCGCGGCGCTGCGCCGGCTGCGCTGGCGGCTGGCCGCGCTGGCGGCCGGTGGAGCCGTGGGCGGTGCCGCCGCGCTGGC
>JAIBBQ010000312.1 GCA_019694595.1 Myxococcaceae bacterium | reverse complement strand
CGGTGAGGCCCACCACCGGGGCAGCGCGACGGGCGGCGGGCGCGGGAGCCGGCGCGGCGGCGCGGGCGGGTGCCGCGGCCTTGGCGGACTTCGCCGCCTTCAGCGCGTCGGTGGTGTGCGGCGGCTTGGCGGGAGAGAACTTGAAGGACGGGGCAGCGGGCTCGACGGTGACCTTGGCCATGAGCGGGAAGACACGGCAGCTGTGCTCCGAACGCAAGTCCCTGGTCTGTCAGGTGTCTTGGCGTCGTTCCACCCGCGCAAGTCCGGGCGCCGTCAGGGGCCGTTCGGATCCTGCGGATCCGGCGCCTGGAGCGTCGGGTCGGCGTACGGCTGGCCGCGCGACCGCTTCGACTGCTCGGCCAGGCTCGCGAGCTGCGGCGCGGCGAAGCGCGCGAAGAGGAAGAGCGCCAGCAGGCCGATGGCCACGTAGAGCGCGGGCCGCGACGGCCGGGCGCGGTACGCCCACCAGCGCTCCTGCCTCCGCTGGAAGGCGGGGGCGCTGACGTACTCGTTCCACGCCTCGTCGCGCAGCAGCGCGGCCCTGGCGTCGTCGCCCAGCGCGCCGGTGGCCCGCGCGAGCCGCACGCGGCCTTCGACGGTGCCGGTGCGCACCTTGACCAGCTGTTCCAGCGCGGCCTTCGCCTCGGCCCACTTGCCGCCGGCGCCGTAGGCCCGCCCCTTCGCGAGGTGCACCTCGCCGACGCGGAAGTTGGGCTGCAGCTCCTCGACGTGGTCGAGCAGCTTCACGCCCTGGGCCTCGTGGCCGGCGGCGAGGCACGCCGCGCCCATGGTGAAGACGGTGGCCACGTCGTCGTCGCCCGCCTCGAGGTTGGGCTTGAGCAGCTCCACCGCGCGCTGGGCCTTGCCGCGCTGGAGGCTCAGCTCGGCGAGCTCGCGCCGCGCCTGGCGGTCGTGTGGGTTGGCGAGGAGCGTGCGCTCGAGGCGCTGCGCGCGGCGCCAGCGGCCGAGGAAGCGCAGCGGGTCGGGCAGGAGCCCCAGCGTGTAGCGGTCGACCAGGAACCAGCCCACCACCACGATGAGCCCGGCGGCGACGGGGCTGCCGGTGATGGCGGTGAGGATGATCCACTGGAGGTACTGCGACATGAGGAGATGACCCCTGGAGGGTGGAGCGGAGTGCAAGGGCAGCTATGCCACAGTGATGCAGCTGGGGCCTCGCTGTGTTGGGGCGCGCCAAGACGGGTTCGGGTTCGGGGGCGTTCACGGGGCCCCGGGTTGGCCGGACGATGGCGGACGTGGCGGGAGCGGTGCCTCGGGCACCCCGACCCGCCGCCCGGTGCCCCGCGCCGGTCCGTGGTCCGCCGCACTCCGTCTCCGACGCCCCGTGAACGCCCCCGAACCCGAACCCGTCCTGGCACGCAGCGTCCGCCCTCGTGCCTCCCCCGCGTCACCTCACATCAACCGCGCGGCGACCGCCGAGTGCACCTCGAACCCCCTCGCGGTGAGCGCGAGCCGCCCGTCCCTCAGCTCGAGAAGCCCGCCCTTCACCAGCCGCGCGACCTCCTCCGTCCGCTCGCCCGCGGCCACCCCGTGCTGCGCGAGCGCGCCCTCGAGCTGCACCCCGTTCACCAGCCGCAGCCCCATGGCGATCCTCTCCGCCGCCAGGTCCTCCGCGCCGAGCGTCTCCCGGTCACCTTCCGGCAACCGCCCGGCCTCCACCGCCGCGAGGTACTTGTCCGCGCTGCGGTGATTGGACCACCGCACCCCGCCCGCCCCGTCCTTCCGGTACCCCGTCGCCCCGGCGCCCACCGCGAGGTACTCGCCCCCGGTCCAGTACGCCGCGTTGTGCCGCGAGTGGTAGCCGGGCTTCGCGTAGTTGCTCACCTCGTACCGGCGAAGCCCGGCCCAGGCGAACACCGCCTCGACCTCCTGCCGCATCGCCGTCACCTCTTCGTCGGGCGGCAGCACCACCTCGCCGCGCGACAGCGCGCGCGCCAGCGGCACTTCCTCGGCGAGCGACTCCTTGTCCAGCGTGAGCGCGTACGCCGAGAGGTGCTCGGCTCCGAGCGCCACCACCGCCTGCGCATCGGCGCGGGCCTGCGCGAGCGTCTGCCCCTGCACCCCGTAGATGAGGTCGAGCGAGAGGTTCTCGAACCCCGCCGCGCGCGCCGCCTTCACCGCCCGCTCCACGTCGCCCGGCGCGTGCGCGCGCCCGAGCGCCTTCAAGGTCCCCTCGTCGAGCGACTGCACGCCGATGCTCAGGCGGTTGACGCCCGCCGCGCGGTAGGCCGCGAAGCGCGCTTCGTCGGAAGCGCCGGGGTTCGCTTCCAGCGTCACCTCCGCGTCGGGCGCGAGCGCCCCCAGCGAAGCGATGCGCTGCAGCACCGCCTTCACGTGCGCCGCGTCCCACAGCGACGGCGTCCCGCCCCCGAAGTACACCGCGTCGACGCCGCGGCCTTCCGGCCAGCGCAGCGAGAGCTCCGCGAGCACCGCCTTCGCGTAGCGCTCCTGCGGCACCACCCGCGCGGCGATGGACGCGAAGTCGCAGTACGGGCACTTCGACAGGCAGTACGGGAAGTGCACGTACACCGCGGCCCGCGCGGCCTCGAGCCCGGTCAGCGGGTCCACGCTCGCTCGCGGCGCGCTCACCTCACTTCGCCTTGAGCTGGGCCTCGAGCCGGGCCACCTTGGCCTTGAGCGAGGCGGCGGCCTCGAGCGCGAGCTCGGCCTTCTGCATCTTCTGCTTCATCGCGGTGAGCTCCGCCCTGAGCTTCTCCGCCTCCGCGCCTCCGCCCGCAGCCGGGGCCGGAGCGGCACGCGCCGCCGACACCTGGGCCTCGAGCTCCCGCGCGCGCTGCTCCGCGGCGTCGAGCTGCTGCTCGAGCGCGCTCACCTGCTCCTGCAGCGGCCCCACGCCCGCGGCCTGCTCCCTGAGCGACTCGAGCTCGTCCTCCGCGTTGCGCAGTCGCTGCTCCAGCTCGCGCGCCTTCTGCTCCTGCGGGCCGCTCGCCTCCGACAGCTTGCGCATCGCCGCCGTCGACTCCATCGCGCGGCGGTTCGCCGAGTTGAGCTCGTCGCGCAGCTTCTTGAGCGCGGCGGTCTCCACTTCCTTCTGCGCCTTCTCGAGCTGCGCCTGGTGCCGCGCCTGTTCCTGCTCCAGGCCCTCGAGCCGCTCCTGGGTGACGGTGAGCTGGCTCTGCAGCGACTCCACCGTGCCCTGGGTCTGGTCGAGCGTCTCCTGGATGGCCTGGGCCTCGGCTTCCTTGGTGGCCAGCCGCTCGGTGAGCCCCTCGTTGGCGCTGGTGAGCTCGCCGAGCTGCGCCTCGCGCGCGGTCGCCTGCTCTTCCAGCTCCGCCACCTTGGCCTGGGCCTGCTCCAGGGTGGACTGGGCCCACTCCTGCTCGCCCTTGATGGCGTCGTTGGCGCCTTCGAGCTCGGCGACCTTGGCCTGCACCTCGGACAGCTGCGCCTCGAGCTGCGCGCGCTGGGTCTCGGAGGCGCCGCGCTCGTTCTCCAGGTCGGCGCGCACCGCCTCGAGCTGCGTCTCCAGCTCCGCCACCTGGTCGGCGAGCTCGCCGTTGCGCGCCTGGGCGTGGTCGAGCGCCTCGCGGGCACCGGTGAGCTCGTCGTTGATGCTGCCCTGGGCGCCGCGGGCCTCCTCGACCTGGGCGCGCAGCTGCGGCACCTCGGCCTCGATCTCCGCCACCGCCCGGGTGAGCTCCTTGTTCTCCCGCTCCGCCTCGAAGAGCTGCTGCTCGAGCTGGTTGATCTTCCGCTCGGCCTCGTCGGCGCGGATGGTGTCCTTCTCCATCATCTCCTTGAACGTCTGGAGCTGATGCTGGACCCCCGACAGCTGCGCGAGCTCGGCCTTCTGCTGCTCGACCTGCGCCGCGAGCTCGGCCGCGCTCTGCCGCAGCGCCTGCGCCTCGGCGTCCACCGCGGCGACGAGCTGCCGCCCGCGCGCCAGCGCCTCTTCCTTCTGGCGGACGATGGCGCGGAAGACCTTGAGCTTCTCTTCCGGGTCGCCGGTCGACGGGAGCCTGGGCTCCGGAGGCTCCTGGAACGGGTCGCCCGACGTCGGCCGCAGCGGCGCCGCGGCGAGCGCGGCGTTCACCGCCGCCGGCGAGACCTTGACCCCCGCCACCGTCTTGGTGGCCGCGGCGCGCACGCCCTGCGCGGCCGGGCCCTGGGCCGCCGGCACCGGCTGCCCCATGGGAATCGTCGAAGCCGCCTTGCGGGGCGGCAGCGGCGGCGGCGCGGCGACCGGCGAGGCCGCGGGCGGGGCCACCGCCTTCACGCGCGGAGACGACGGCACCGCCGAGCGCGCCGCGGGCACGAGCGGTTCGTCGTTGTCGTCGAAGCTCTCGCGGAGCTCCGCCAGTGGATCAGACTCGTCGGGCTCAGGGGACATGCCGCGCCACGAGCCTACAATCGGCCAGCGGGAAAGTCCGGTAACCTGACGCGCGATGACCGCCGAACGCACCCAGCTCCCCAGTGGCCTGACCCTCGTGGTGCAGGCGCAGCGCACCGCGCCGGTGGCCGCTTTTCAGATCTGGGTCCAGGCCGGCGCCGCCGACGAGCGCGAAGGCCAGGTGGGGCTCGCCCACCTCCACGAGCACCTGCTCTTCAAGGGCACCGAGACCACCGGCCCCGGCGAGCTCGCCCGCGCCATCGAGGGCCGCGGGGGAGAAGTCAACGCGTGGACTTCCCACGACATGACCGCCTACCACTGCGTCACCGCGAGCGCGTACGCCCGCCAGGCGCTGGAGGCGCTCGCCGACGCCGTGCAGCACCCGGCCTTCGACGCCGGGGAGCTGTCGCGCGAGATCGAGGTGGTGTGCGAGGAGATCAAGCGCAGCGAGGACACCCCGAGCCGCAGGGCGTCGCGCGCACTGTTCAGTGCGGCCTTCCCTCACCACCCCTACGGGCGCCCCGTGCTCGGCGACGCCGCCGCGGTGCGCAGCCACACCCGCGAGAAGATGCTCGGCTTCTTCCAGCGCCACTACCGCCCGGAGCGCATGGTGCTGAGCGCGGTGGGCGACCTCGACCCCGCCGAGGTGCGCGCCTGGGCCACCGCCCTCTTCCCGGTGCGCCCGGGTCCACCTGCCCTCCGCGACCGCCCGCCGCCCGCGGAGCGCCCCAAGGGCCGCGTGGTGCGCCTCGAGCCCGCCGACCTGAAGGACGTGCACGTCCAGCTCGCCTTCCCCGCCCCCTCGCAGGACTCGGCCGACCTCGCCGCGCTCGACCTCCTCGCCATGGTGCTGGGCCAGGGCCAGGCCTCGGCCCTGAGCCTCTTCGTGCGCCAGCGCGGCCTGGCGAGCGAGGCCTCCGCCTGGGCGTGGACCCCGAAGGACCCCGGCCTCTTCGGCGCCTCGCTCGTCACCACCGCGCCCAACGCCGCCCGCGCGCTCGAGGAGACGGTGCAGGTGCTGCGCCGCGCGACGCAGGACCTGGTCGACCCCGACGAGCTGCGCACCGCCCAGGAGAACCTGGAAAGCGATTCCATCTACGGCCGGGAGACCGCGCAGGGGCTCGCCCGCCGCCTCGCCTTCTACGAAGCGCAGATGGGCGGCCTCGAGCACGAGGCGCGCTACCTCGAGGCAGCGCGCCGGGTGACGCCCGAGTCGCTGCGCGAGGTCGCCCGCCGCACCATCGACGTGGACCACGCCATCGTCAGCGTGCTCGGCCCGAGCGCCGCGCTCGACGAGGCCCGGGTGCGCGCCGCGCTCGACGCCCCGCTC
>JAIBBQ010000072.1 GCA_019694595.1 Myxococcaceae bacterium | reverse complement strand
CGTGCCGGACTTGGTGGCGCGGCGCTGAGCCGCGTTGCTGTAGTCGGCGGCGGGCTCGCCGGCGGCGGGCGGCGGCTTCGCCGCGACGACCGCGGGGGCCGGCGGAGGCGCCGCGTTGACTTTCGGCGCGTCGGACTTCCCGGTGCTCAGCGAGCCCGCGCTGGAGCCGAGCCCGAAGCCCTGCGCCAGCTCCTGGTCGGCGTCGTTGATCTGCTTCGACTTGCTGGGCTTCGCCGGGGCCTTGGCCTTCTGCGCGTAGGTGCCCACCTCGTCGACGGCCTTCTTGTCGGCGGTGACGTCTTCCCGGCTGTTGGCGATCTTGCCGGCCTTGCGCATCGAGTCGCCGAGCGCGAAGGCGTTGCCCTCGTCGAGCGAGGCGGAGTCCTTGGCGGCGGGCGCCAGCGCGGCGGCGGGCGGCGAGGGACTCGCGACCAGCTCCGCGTTCTTGCCTTCGCCGTACTCGTTCTGGGCCGCGGCGGTCTTCGCCTGCTCGACGTCGCGGGACCGCTTGGTCTCCGCCGCCACCTCGGCCGGGCTGGGCGCCTGGAGATCGTTCTGGTTCTTGTAGGTGACCACCACCACCAGCCCCAGCGCCGCCACCGTCGCCACCGGGGCGAGGAAGCGGCGCCACCAGGGCGCGGCGCGCGAGGGGCCCGCGGCGTTCCGCTTGGCCTGCTGCTCCGCGTAGGCGAGCAAGGAATCGAGGCCGGCGTCGGGCGCGCTCACCGGCTCGAGCTGCTTCATCGTCGCGCGCACCTTGCGGATCTGCTCCAGCGACGCGGCGCACCGCGCGCAGCCACGGACGTGCGCCTCCACGGCGCTCGCCTCGTGGGCGGGCAGCTCGCCGTACGCGAGCTCGAGGAGCCGGTCCTCGTCCTGGTGCACGCCGGGCGTCATCTAGGCCACCGTCCGTCCTTCCATCAGCTCGCCGTCGACGCCTGCAGACTCCAGGCGCTTGCGCAGCCCTTCGAGGGCGTAGCGCATGCGGCTCTTCACCGTGTTCTCGTTCACGCCGGTCACCTCGGCGATCTCCTTGAAGCCCACTCCGTGGTACTCGCGAAGCAGGAAGACTTCACGCTGTTCGTCAGGCAGGGCGGCGATGGCCTTCTCCAGCGTGGGGCGCAACCCTGCGTTGTACGCGGAGCGGTCGGGCGCGGTTCCGGCGTCGTCCGAGACCGTCTCACCGAGCGCGCGGCCTTCGTCCTCGCCGACGGGAGCGTCGAGCGAGTCGGTCTGCCGGTAGCTCTCTTTCCGCGCACTGTCCACGCAGAGGTTCCTCGCGATGGTGAAGACCCACGTCGTGAAACGGGCCTTCGGTTGGTAGTCACTGCTGCTGCGAACGACCTTGAGCCACGTCTCCTGCAGCACGTCCTCGGCGCGCTGCCGCTGTCCCACGAAGCGCAGGATGAAGTTGTAGACCGGCCCCCGATGACGGCTCACGAGCGTGGCAAAGGCACGCGCGTCTCCCGCCTTGAACGCGAGCATCAGCTGCTCGTCGGTGGTGTCCGGTCCCAACCTGACCCCGTCCTGGTGATGAAGCGTTGAACGGCCCAGCGCCCTGGGTGATCTACCCCCGCGGCCGCCGCAAGTAAGCGGCGAGAATCACGAGGGGAACTACCACACTCACCAGCCCGAGTTGAGCGAGGAGTGCGGTGGGGAGGGGCCTGAGCAGGTGAACGTAGAGGGTCCGGCCCAACCCCAGGCCCAACAGGGCCCCGGTCAGGGTGCGGCGCAGGTTGGTGCCGCTCGACGGGTCGAGCTGGCCCACGCTCCAGTCCAGGAGCGCGGGGGCGGTCAGCGCCAGCGCGACCGGGAGCTCCAGGTCCCACGTCAGGGGGGCGTGCACCGCCACCTGCACCGCCACCACCGCGAAGAGGACCGGGTAGACACCCAGGCAGCGGGCACAGACGTGCACCGGGCCCAGCCGGTAGCAGCGGTGGAGCTCTTCCGGCGCGTGGTGGCTGAGGAGGAAGCCCGGGCCCATCAGCTGCGCCCCAGGAAGCACGCGCTGCCCTCGACCAGTGCGGGCGCCTCGGCGCGGCAGCGATCCATCACGTGGGGGCAGCGCGGCGCGAAGGCGCACCCGGTGGGCCGGACGAAGGGCGACGGCGGCTCACCGGCGATGGGCGGCTCCGGGTGCCGGTCGCGGGGGTGCCTGGGGGGCACCGAGGCCAGCAGCGCCCGGGTGTACGGGTGACGAGGCGCCTCGAGCACCTGCGCGGTGGCGCCGGCCTCCACCACCCGGCCGGCGTAGAGCACCAGCACCCGCTGCGCGAGCTGGGCCACCAGCGACAGGTCGTGGGTGATCACCAGCCAGCCGTCGCGGGCGGGGTCGCGCACCTGCTTCAGGAGCGCCACCATCTGGGCCTGCACCGACACGTCGAGCTGGCTCACCGGCTCGTCGAGGATGAGGAGCGTCGGCTCCACCGCCAGCGCGCGCGCCAGGCCCACCCGCTGACGCTGGCCGGCGGACAGCTCCTGCGGCCGCCGCGCGCCGAGCGAGGGATCGAGCCCCACCCGCTGGAGCAGGCCGTCGACGCGCTGGCGCAGTGCGGGGCCCTGGGCGAGCTGGTGAATCTCGAGCCCCTCGGCGATGGACGCGCGCACCTCGAGGCGGGGGTCGAGCGCCGCGGCCGCGTCCTGGAACACGAGCTGCACCTGGCGCCGCATGGCGCGCGGCCAGCGGCCAGGGGGAATCGGCGTGCCCAGCAGCGAGACCGTCCCCGCGGCGAGCGGCACCAGCCCGACCAGCGCCCGGGCGAGCGAGCTCTTGCCGGAGCCGCTCTCGCCGACCAGCGCCACCACCTCGCCCGCCGCCACCTCGAGCGAGACGCCGTCGACCGCGCGCAGCCGGCCGGCCGCCGTGGGGTGGTCGATGACCACGCCCTTGGCCTCGAGCACCAGGCTCACGGCGCGCGCTCCAGCGGGTGGTGACAGGCGACGAGGTGACCGCCGTCGCCCTGGAGCGGCGGCTGCGACTGCGCACACTCGGGCGAGGCGCGAGGGCACCGCGCCCGGAACCGGCAGCCCGCCTGGTCCTCGCCGGGCCGGGGCACCGTGCCGGCGATGGCGGCGCCCTTCCCCCAAGGCGCCGGGCGGGACTCGAGGAGGCCGCGCGTGTACGGGTGGCGGGGCGCATCGAAGAGCTCGGCGACCTTCGCCACCTCGCACACCCGCCCGCCGTAGAGCACCACCACCCGGTCGCAGGCCTGGGCCACCACGCCCAGGTCGTGGGTGATGAGCAGCAGCGCCAGCCCCCGCTGGTCGCGCACCCGCGCCAGGAGCGCGAGCAGCTGCGCCTGCACGGTGACGTCGAGCGCGGTGGTCGGCTCGTCGGCGATCAGCACCTGGGGCGCCCCGGCGAGCGCGCAGGCCAGGAGCACCCGCTGCCGCATGCCGCCCGAGAGCTGGTGCGGGTACTGGGTGAGGCGCCGGGCCGGGTCGGACACGCCCACCTGCTCGAGCAGCTTCGCCGCTTCCACCCGCGCCTGGGCCTTGGCCAGCCCGCGGTGCACCACGAAGCCTTCCTCGAGCTGGGCGCCGACGGTGGCCACCGGGTCCAGCGCCACCGACGCGTCTTGCAGCACCATCGCCACCGCGCGCCGGGCGCGCTCGCGATCGAGCGGCTGGCCGTCGAGGCGCACCTGGCCGTCGGTGCGGCTCAGCCCCTTGGGCAGCAGCCCCAAGATGGCGAGCGCGGTGAGCGTCTTGCCGCTGCCCGACTCACCGACCAGCCCGACCGTCTCGCCGGCCTCGAGCGTGAAGGAGACGCCTTCGAGCAGCGGGAGCGCGACCTTCGCCACCCCGAGGCGGTCGACCTCGAGCCGCGCCACGGGTCACTTCTTTCCGAGGGTGGCCAAGAGCGCCGCCTCGTCGAGCATGCCGCGCGAGACGAGCACCCGCACCACCGCCGCCATCATCGCCGCCGGAGGAGGCGCGTCGAGGTCGCCGCGCACCACCGCCTCGAGCACCCGCTCGAGTTCCTCGCTCACGCCCTGGGCGCGCTCGGTGACGGGCGCGTTCATCCACTCCGGCAGCTCGAGGCCGTCGAGCAGCCCGGGCGGCTTGGGTTCGCGCACCACCGCGACGCGCTTGAGCGCCAGCCGGCCGAGCACGTTGGCTCCGCGCGGCACGGTGGGGCTCGAGCTGGGCGACGGCACGCTCGGCGGGGGCGCCGGGGTCAGCGCGGGCAGCGGGGCCGACGGAGGCGCCAGCGTCACCGGCGTGGCGCTCGGCCCCTCGAGGTCGAGCGAACCGAACAGCTCGTCGACCGACGGCGACTTGGCGGGCGGCGGGGCCGACGGCGGGGGCGCCGACGGGGGCTGTGGCGGCGGAGGCGGGATCGGCGTCGAGGCCGCCACCAGCATCTCCACGTTGGTCCCGCCGACCGCGCCCACGCCACCGCTCCTGGGCCGCATCCGCTTGAGCAGCTCGGTGGGCGGCGCGTGCGGCACCGTCACCTCGGTGACGTCGGTCTGCACGGGGTCGGCGAGCGCGGCGTCCACCACCACGCCTTCGGACACCACCTCGCCCGACAGCGCCGCCAGGAAACCTTCGATGTCGTCGAGCGCGGCCACGTAGACCCGGGCACGCAGGCGCGTCTGCGACTCCAGCTCGGCCACCACTTCCTTGATGGTCGGGTCGGCGACGGCGACGCAGACCCGCTTGCCCGTCGCCTCGTTCTCCACGCGGAAGGGCACCACCTTGTGCGCGTTGAGGAAGTCCACCGGCATCAGCCCGCTGGCGGCGGGGTCGACGGTGGTCAGCTCGACGAAGGGGAGCGCGTGCTGCTTGGCGAGCGCCCGGCCGAGCGCCACCGGGGTGATCTTGCCCAGGCTGAGGAGAATGTCGCCGATCCGGCTCGGCTCTCCGGCGCTCTGGTCACCCAGCGCAGCGTCGAGATCGGCCCGCGACACCGCGCCTTGCTCCAGGAGGATTTCCCCCAGCTTTCGCCGCGGCGCCATCGACCGTCACCGTTCCACTTAGCGGCGGACCTTGGCGAGGTACTCCTCGCGGGTGAAGACGCCCTTCTCGATCATCAGCTCGACCATCGCCTTGAGCGCGGCGACTTCCTTGCGCTGGGCGTCTTCGAGCTGGGCGAGCTGCTGCTCGGCATTCCCGCCCGGCAGCTTGCCCGACGTCGAGGTGGGGCTCGGGGCCTTGGCCTCGGGGGCCGGGCCCTGTGCCCAGACCGGCTGGCGCTCGATCACCGGCTCGTCGTCGGACGCCGCCTCGGAGGTCCCCCGGGTGCGGCCCTGCGCGTCGACGAACTTGAACGAGCCTTCCGAGTCGTTCATCGCGCTCGGCGCCTCGTCGTAGAAGCGCGCGTAGGCCCGGTCCATCGCGTTGCGGCCGGCGATCTGCACCACGATGCGGCAGCGGGAGATCGATCGCAGCGTGTCGACCTGGTCGAGCGCCTGCGGCTCCGCCATCGCCACCACCAGGGTGCGGCCGTCGTCGCGCAGCTGCAGCGGCAGCGCCACCATCTCCCGCGCGGTGGCCTGGGGAATCTTGGCCTTCACGTTGGGAGGGATGGACTCGATGGAGTCCAGGTTCACCGCCGGCAGGTTGAGCTGCTTGGACAGCGCCTTGACCAGCATCTCCTCGGTGAGGATGTTCATCCGCACCAGGATCTCGCCCAGCCGGCCGCCCCACCGCTTCTGCTCGGTGAGCGCCACCTGGAGCTGGGAATCCGACAGCACCTTGGCTTTCAGCAGCAACTCGCCGAGTTTGATGGACGCCATGCGGGTCTGCGGAGTCTAGCGGCTTATGCGGCCGGGTCTAAGGATCGACGCAACCCTTCCCCCACCAGATGCAAACTGCCCACCGTCAGGGCGATGCAGGCCCCGGGGAACAGCGCCAGCCACCAGGCTCCAGGGTGGGTGAGGGTACGATGCGCCTGGGTGAGCAGCTCGCCCCAGGTGGCCGTCGGGGGGGCCACGCCCAGTCCCAGGAACGAGAGCGCCGATTCCACGAGGATCGCCGCCGCCACCGCGAAGGCGGCGCTCACCAGCACCGGCCCCAGCACGTTGGGCACCAGGTGACGGGCGATGATCCGCCCGGTGCCTGCCCCCAGCGCGCGCGAGGCGGCCACGAAGTCCTGCCGCACGAGCTGCAGGCCCTGCGCCCGGGCCAGTCGGGCGAGCTCGCCCCAGCGGGTGAGCCCCAGCACCAGGGTCAGCGCCCACAGCCCCTGCACCCGCCAGAGGCCGATCAAGGTGAGGAGCAGGAACAGCGTGGGCACCGTGGTGAGCACCTCGATGAGGCGCGACACCACGGCGTCGACCACCCCACCCCGCCAGGCCGCCAGGAGCCCCAGCCAGAGCCCGAGCACCAGGTTGAGCGCCACCGAGGACAGCCCGACCCACAGGCTCACCCGCGCACCGTGGACCAGCCGGGCGGCCACGTCGCGGCCGAGCTCGTCGGTGCCCAGCAGGTGCTCGTCGTCGGGCGACCAGGGAGCGGGCGTGAAGCGGGCCTTGGTCCCGGCGAAGGTCTCGTCGGGCCCGAAGGGAATCGGCGTGGGCACGTAGAGCTCGGCGCTCGCCTTGAGCGCCTGGCGCGACAGGCCGCGCAGCGCCGCCGGCTCGGTGAGGCACGGCAGCACGTACGTCACGCCGCCCACGCGGCAGAACAGCGGGAGCTCGGAGGCCAGCACGTCGGCCAGCACCGCCGCCGCGAGCAGCCCCACGAGCACGCGCAGCCCGACCCGGGCGCGGCGATCGGCGCGGAAGCGGCGCCAGGGGCTCACTTCGCCCCCCGCGGCGCGCGCAGGCGCGGGTCGGCCAGCGCGGAGACCAGGTCCACCCCCAGCATGGCGAGCAGCGTCACCACCGACAGCAGCGTGGTGGCGCCCATCACCGTCGGGTAGTCGCGGTGGGCCACCGCGTCGAAGGCGAGCAGGCCCATGCCGGGGATGCCGAAGATGCGCTCCACCACCACGCTGCCGCCCACCAGGTGGGGCAGCGAGAGGCCGCCGAAGGCGAGCAGCGGGAGCGCCGCGTTGCGCAGGCCGTGGCGCCACACCACCCGGGCTTCGGGCACGCCGCGCGCGCGGGCGGCGCGAATGAATTCCCGGCCGAGCACCTCGCGCATCGCGGAAGCGACCTGCCGGGCCGCCACCGCGAGCTGCGGGTAGGTGAGGCACAGCACGGGGAGCACCAGGTGCCAGGCCAGATCGCCCAGGCCCGCCTCGCCGTCGGAATGGAGCCCCTGCAGCGGAAAGAGCGCCAGCCCGCGCGCGGTGGCGAGCCACAGGAGCGCCATCACCGCCACCCAGAACGCCGGCAGCGCGTAGGCGACGTCGAGCGCCTGCAGCGCCACGCGGGCGCCCTTCTTCTCCGGCCGCGCCGCGGCGCGAACCCCCAGGGGAATCGCCACCGCCCAAGCCGCGAGCAGCGCCAGGGCCGCCAGCAGCGCGGTGGTGGGTAGGGCCTCGAGCAGCTTCTCGCGCACCGGCCGGTGGTCGTGGAGCGAGCGGCCGAAGTCGAGCCGCGCCACCTTGCCCAGCCACTGCGCGTACTGCACCGGCAGCGGCTGATCGAGCCCGTGCGCCGCGCGGAACCGGGCCTGCGCATCGCCCTGCCCCGTCACCCCCTGCGTCACGTCGGGGTCGAGCTGCAGCGGGTCGCCCGGCGCCAGCCGCGCCACCAGGAAGGTGAGGAAGGTGATGCCCAGGAAGGTGGGCACCAGCTGCAGCAGCCGCAGGCCGAGCCAGCGCCCCATGGCGCCTCAGTGCCCCGCGTCGCCCGCGGCCGGCGCGAGCCACACCTTGCGCAGGTCGTACCAGGCGAGCGACGCCGACAGGCCCCGGACCCGGGTCTTCGCCGCGTCGAGCGCCGGGCGGTTGGTGAGGAAGAGGTAGACCTGATCGGCGTAGAGCTTGCGGTGGACCTCGCGCTCCAGCTCCACGCGGGCGGCGGGGTCGAAGGTGAGGCGGATCTTCTCCAGCAGCGCGTCGACCTCTGGGCTCGCGTAGCCCACGTAGTTGGAGCCGCCGTCGCGCTGGCTGGAATGGAAGACCTGGTAGTTGTCGCGCACGCCTTCGTTGGTGCTCCAGGCGAGCGAGGCGGCGTCGAAGTCGTGGGTGCGCATGCGCGACAGGTAGATGGCGCTGTCGACCTTCTCCACGTCCATCTCGATGCCCACGCGCTTGAGCTCGGTGACCAGCAGCGGCACCAGCTTCGCCAGCCGCACCGAGTGGGGGTTGGCGAGGAAGGTGAAGCGGAAGCGGACTCCGTCCTTCTCGCGCACGCCGTCGCCCTCGCGCACCTTCCAGCCGGCCTCGTCGAGCAGCGCCGCGGCCCCGGCGGGATCGTACGGCAGCGGCGTCACCGACGGGTCGCAGGACGCCGACAGGCGGTACCACGGACAGGTGGTGGGCAGCTCGATGCCCAGGTCGACGTGCCGGGCCACCTCGGCCGCGGGGTAGAGCATCGCCAGCGCTCGGCGCACCCGCGCGTCCTTGAAGAACGGTCGTTCCTCGTTCCAGCCGATCCACGAGTAGTTGTTCTCGAGGAACGAGATGCGGTGGTACCCCTCGATGGCCCAGGCGTTGGCGCCCACCGGCGCCTCGATGGCCCGCCACACGCCCGGCTGGATGCGGGTCATCAGGTCGAACTCGCCCTGCTCCCACAGCTGGGTGGCGACGGTGTCGTCCTTCACCACCCGCATCACCAGGCGGTCGAGGTACGCGGGCGTGCCCCAGTACTGCGGCGCGCGCACGAAGGTGAGTTTCTGCCCCGTCTCCCAGCTCTCGAAGCGGAACGGGCCGGTGCCGATGGGCGCGCGGTTGACGGGCAAGGTGTCGAAGTCGCCCTGGAGCGACGCGGCGCTCATCATCGGCAGCGACGTGAGGAAGTTGTGCAGCGCGTAGGCGTACGGCTTCGACCAGCGCGCCACCACCGTGAAGTCGTCGGGGGTGGACAGCGAGGCCAGGTCGACGAACTGGCTGCGCAGCGACGCCGTCTGGTTCTTCACGTTGCGCACCGCTTCCACCGTGGCGCGCACGTCGCGCGAGGTGAACGGACCGCCGTCGTGGAAGGTGACGCCCTTGCGCAGGTGCACGGTGAGCGTGAGGTGGTCGGCGCTCTCTTCCCACGAGGTGGCGAGCAGGGGCGTCTGGCCGTTCTCCGGGAGCGCGGCGCGGTCGACCTCGGCCAGCGTCTCGTACACCGGCCCCATGAGGTAGCGGACCATGGTGGCGTCGATCATCTGGTCGTGCAGGCGGTTGAGGCCCGCGGGCTCCGACGGCACCCGCACCGTGAGCGTGCCCCCGGACACCGGCGTGCCCTGGTTGGCCTCGGGCGGCAGCTCGCCCTTGAGCCAGGCCTCGGTGGGCTGCGGCCCTCGCGCGGGCGGGTCCACCGGGGCCGGCTTGCACTTGCAGCCGGGGAGCACGATCAGCGCGGCCAGCACGAGCAGGCGCTTCACGGGACACCTCCGTCGAGCAGCAGGCCCCGCTCGTCCACCTGGAGCTCGGGCACGTTGGGCGGCACCTCGAGCTCGAAGGTGGTCAGGTCCGGCGTCTGGTTGACGGTGACGTCCTTGTAGTCGAGCTGGGCGCGCGTCTGCCCGGCCTCGGACACCAGCACCACGCGCCGCGGGTAGTTGAGCCGGCCGATGTCCTGGATGCCCTCGAAGGTGACGTCGTACGCGGCGATGCCTTCGACGTGGCTCTTCACCACCCGGTACTCGGGCGGGTGCACGTGGAGCGTCTGGGTGACCGGCCCCCGCTTGAGCACCAGCACCAGGAGCTGGGTGTCCTCGTCGAAGCGCATCTCGAGCGACTCCTGGGGAATGCGCGGCGCGCGCCCGAGCATCAGCGCCACCAGCTCGGCGGGAGGGATGGCGACCGGCAGGAGCCGCCCGAGGTTCGCGGGCGACGCCGGGCCGCGGAAGAAGCGGGCGTGCTGGGCGTCGTGCAGCGCGCAGGTCTCGCCGTCGGTCACCAGGGCGCCCTGGGGCCGGCCGAAGAAGTCGAGCACCTCGAGCCGCAGCCGCGAGGGGTGCAGCACGGAGACGAACATCGACGTCGAGCCCTTGCCCTGCGCCGACTCCACCGTGATCTTGGAATCACCTTCGATGGAAATGACCTGGGCCTCCGCGATGTTCACGCGATCGAGGAGGTCTTCCGCCGATCGGGGCGCCCCGTCTTTCCCGAAGTCGGCCCGGTGCGGGCACGCCAGGAGCACCAGGCTCGAGAGCCACACCACCCCCACGGTCAGGTGCCGGTTCATTGGTACACAGGTCCCCGATGGCGCTATTACCCCACCCCACGCAATGAGCTTCGACGAACTTCTCCACATGGTGCGGCTGGGCGGGCTGACCTTGGCCTGCATCCTCCTGGCGTCGGTCCTGGCGCTGGGGGTGGCCATCGAGCGGGTGCTGGCCCTCTGGGGCGTGGGTGCACAGGCGCGCAGCCTGGGGCAGACCATCGCCAAGCACCTGTTGCGGGGCGACGTGGCGGCCGCGCGCTCGGCCGCCGATCGTTCGAACGCCCTGGCGGCCGACTTGTTCCGCGCCGGCTTCGAGCGGGCGGCCAAGACGGTGGGCCAGAGCCTCGACGCCGCGGTGGAACGGGCGCGCATGGAAGCGGCGCTCAAGCTCAAGAGCAAGCTGTGGATCCTCGGCACCATCGGCGCGGTGACCCCCTTCGTCGGCCTCTTCGGCACGGTGGCGGGCATCATGCGCTCCTTCAAGGAGCTGGGCCTCGACGTGGAAGGTGGCGGCACCGGCGGCACCGCCGCGGTGATGGCCGGCATCAGCGAGGCGCTCATCGCCACCGCCGCGGGCATCCTGGTCGCGGTGGAAGCGGTCATCCTCTACAACTACTTCCAGTCGCGGCTGGCGAAGCTCTCGGTGGAGCTCAAGCTCATCGCCGAGGAATTCGTCGAGCTGTTGCGCGAGGCGGGCCCCGTGCCGCCGGCCTCGGGCAGCCCCACGGCGGCAGCGCCCACCTCGTCTCCCGCCCTGCCCGCCACCCCGGCGACCTCGAGCTGACCGATGGCGATCGGCCGGGTGCCAGGCAGCGACGGCGACGAGACGGGCTCCGACGGGGTCTTCGCCGAGATCAACATCACCCCGCTGACCGACATCTTCCTGGTGCTGCTGATCATCTTCATGGTGACCAGCTCGGTGATCGTCAACCAGGCGAGCGGCAACGGCGCCAAGGCCGGCCTCAAGGTGAACCTGCCCAAGGGCGGCGCGGCCGACGTGACGCCCCAGGCGTCCGACCTCTCGGTGGCGGTGCTCGCCGACGGGCGGCTCCTGGTGTCGGGCGACGTGGTGAACCTGGAAGAGCTGAAGACCGCCTTCGCGAACGCCAAGGCGAAGAACCCCGACACCCTGGTCATCGTCCAGGCGGACGAGGGCGTGGCCCACGGCAAGGTGGTCGAGGTGATGGAGCTCGCCAAGAGCTCCGGCCTCGCGCAGCTCGCCATCGGCGTGCGCGAGGGGCCGAAGTAAGGCTCAGGCGTCGACGCTGGCGAAGGCCGCGTCGGAGATCTGCACCGGCGACTCGTCTTCGGCGAGCGCGAGCTTGGACGCCGATTCCACCTGCGGCACCACGTTGCGCGCGTACCAGAGCGCCGAGGCCTGCTTGCCTTCGTAGAACGGCAGGTCGGCGTGGCCCTTGGGCAGTGCGGCGGCCTTCTCGCCCGCCTTCACCGCGGCGTCGAGCAGGAGCCAGCCCACCGCGAGCTGCGAGAACATCATCAGCGTGCGGTTGGCGTTGAGCGGCACCAGCGCGACCTTGTCCGACTGCGACCAGCCGAGCATGGCCATCGCCACCTGCATCAGCGCCTCGCTCGCGGTGCCCAGCGACTCGATCGCCTTGCCCAGCGTCGGGTGCGCGCGGTGCTTCTCGACGAAGGCGCTCACGTCGCTCATGAAGGCCTGGAAGTTGGCGCCGCCGTTCTGCCCCAGCTTGCGGCCCACCAGGTCCATCGACTGGATGTGGGTGGTGCCTTCGTAGATGGAATAGATCTTCGCGTCGCGGGTGTACTGCTCGACCGGCCAGTCCTTGAGGAAGCCGGCGCCGCCGTAGACCTGGATCGCCTGGGCGCAGAGGCGGAACGACTCTTCCGAGCCGTACGCCTTCACCAGCGGGGTGAGCAGGTCGACCTGGCCCTGGTGGTAGGCCGCCTTCTCGTCGTCCTTGCCCTGGTACAGCAGCACCTGGTCGCGGTGCGCGGCGAGCTTCACCACCAGCGCGCGGGTGCCTTCGACGACCGCCTTCATCTCCAGCAGCATGCGGCGCACGTCGGGGTGCTCGAGGATCGCCACCCGCGGCTTCGACGGGTCCTTGAAGAACTTGAAGTTCGCGCCCTGCTTGCGGTCCTTCGCGTAGCTGAGCGCGTTCAGGTACGCGGTCGACGCGGTGGCCAGGCCCTGCAGGCCGACCGCGATGCGCGCGCCGTTCATCATCTTGAACATGTGGCTCATGCCCAGGTTCTCGACGGTGCCCACGAGCTCGCCACGGCAGTTGCCGTTCTCGCCGAAGTTCAGCACGCAGGTCGCCGAGCCGTTGATGCCCATCTTGTGCTCGATGGACGCCACCGACACGTCGTTGGGCGCGCCTTCGCTGCCGTCGGCGTTGACCTTGAGCTTGGGCACGATGAACAGCGACAGGCCCTTGGTGCCCGCGGGCGCGTTCTCCACCCGCGCCAGCACGAGGTGAATGATGTTCTTCGCCAGGTCGTGGTCGCCGCCCGAGATGAAGATCTTGGTGCCCGAGATGGCGTAGGTGCCGTCGGCCTGCTTGATGGCCTTGCTCTTCGCGCTGCCCACGTCGCTGCCGGCGTGCGGCTCGGTGAGGCACATGGTGCCGCCCCAGGTGCCGTTGAGCATCTTCTCCGTGTAGCGCTTGCGCTGCGCCTCGGTGCCGCACTCCGCGATCAGCTCCGCGGCGCCCCACGAGAGGCCGGGGTACATGTTGAAGGCCGGGTTGGCGCCCGAGAGCAGCTCTTCCACCAGCACGTACAGCATCTGCGGCGCGCCCTGCCCGCCGTGGTCCGGCGAGACCGACACCGACTTGAAGCCCGCCTCGTAGAGCTTGGTCCAGGCGTCCTTGAAGCCCTTGGGCGTCACCACCTGGCCGTCGACCAGCTTGCAGCCTTCACGATCGCCCGAGGCGTTGAGCGGCCCCAGCACCTCGCGCGCGAACCGGTACGTCTCCTTGAGCACCGCCTGCGCCTCGTCGGGGCCCCAGCCCGCGAACGGGCCTTGCCCGGCGATGCCCGAGAAGCCGAACTGCTCGAGGACGAAGCTCAGGTCCTTCAGATCCGCCTGGTACCGGTTGATGCCCACGCTCATGGTGCGCTCCGAAGAAGACGTTTTCCTCGGGCGAACCACCGGCGCGAGGTGAGCGAATACATGCTCACCGTTGACTTCCAAGTCAACCAGTTTCGACGCAGCGCGGCAAAGCCGCCGATTAGCGCTTCTTCTTCGCGGGTTTGGCGGGCTTGGCGGGCTTCTTGGGGGCGGCCTTGGCGGCGAGCTTCTGGCCCTTGCCGGTCTTCTCACCCGCGGTCCGGGCGGCGGCCTTCTTGGTGTCGGGCTCCGCGAGGATCGACTCCCGGGCGACGTTCACCACCACCGGGCCCTGGCCGTTGCGCTGCCGGGTCTCGTCCTCGGCCGAATAGAAGACCTGGAGCGCGCAGCTGCCGCGCAGCGCGAGCTCACCCTTGGAGTTCTCGGCCCACACGTCGAGCTCGACGATGTACTTGCCGTCTTGCCCGTGGCGGTCGCTCACCCGGCCCTTGCAGACCAGGGTGTCGCCCGGCCACAGCAGCTTGACGAAGCGCACGCTCAGCTTGCGCAGGGTGGCGCCGCGCGCCCAGTCGGTGACCAGCTGACCGAGGAAGCCCATGCCCAGGCCCGCAGGCGCGACCACCGACGGCATGGACAGGGTCTTGGCGTACGCCTCGTCGACGTGAATGGGGCTGAAGTCGCCCACCGCGCTGGCGTAGCGGGCGATCTGCACGCGGTCGATGGCCGGCTTGGACAGCGGCGGCAGCTCGTCGCCGACGCGCACGTTCTCGAAGTACAGCTTGCGTGGAGGCATCAGGCCCCTTCCTTCGGGCGAACCAGGTACGACTTGCGCGCGCGGTAGATCAGCACGCCCTTCTCGTCGCGCCCTTCCTCTTCCAGGGTGGCGACTTCCATCTTGCCGGCGGGGCCCACGCGCTCCTGCACCTCGGCGACCCGGGCCGACACCAGGATGCGATCGCCCGCGCAGATCGGCCGCTCGTATTCGATCGACATCTCTGCACTGAGCAGCGAGCGCACCGGCACGCCGAGCAGCTCGCGGAGGTCGACGCCGGTGTGGAACGACGCCGGGAAGGTGGCGGGCGCGAGCACGCTGGGGAAGCCCGAGGCCTTGGCGTACTCCTCGTCGTAGTGCACGGGGTTGAAGTCGCCCACGCTCTCGGCGAAGCGGCGAATGGCGCCCTTCTCCACCTCGTTCAGGGTCGGCGGCGTCGAGCGGCCCACGGCATGGCGATCGAGCATCTTGGTCGTCCTCCCTAGCGTCCCACCGGCAAGTCGAGCACCGTCATCACCCCGGGGTCCGCCTGCTGGATGCGGGGCGCGGCGTGCACCACGAGGTTCGCGGTGGCCCCGTCGCCGGCGACACCGCCGTCGATGCGCAGGGTCACCTTGGGGTCGGCGTCGAGCACCACCTCGTCGCCCGGGCCGTCGGCGCCGAGCGCGATGGTGAGCTCGAGGCGCACCCGTTCCTGGCCGTTCTCCAGGCCCACCGCGGTCTGGTGGATGCCCGCGACCAGGCCCTTCTTCACCGCGAAGGCGCCGGCGAGATCCTCGTCGGCGATCACCGGCACGATCTCTTCTTCGAAGTCGTCGCAGTCGAGCCCCACCCCGAGCGCGCACAGCGCCGCGCTCTCGAGCAGGCCGACGTGGCCGAGCTGTTCCTTGTCGACCAGCGCGAGGAACTCGTCCTCGGTGAGGCCGGCGCCGACCTTGCGCTGGAGCGCGACCGGCCGGGCGCGCGCGTCGACCACGCGGCGGGCGGTGACGTGCCGCACCGGGCCCACCACCTGGCCGAGCAGCGCCGGGAGCCGGTCGAGGACGAAGCCCGGGTTGACGCCGGTGCCGAGGATGCTGACGCCCTTCTTGCGCGCGAGCGCCTCGAGCTTCTCCGCCGCCTCGGGGTGCCGGAACCAGGGGAACGCGAGCTCCTCGCAGGTCGACACCACGCACAGGCCGAGCGCGATGGCTTCCTCGAGCTGCCCTTGCACCTGCGGCAAGCGGGACCCGGTGGCGTGCAGGAGCACCACGCCCGGCCGCCGGCCGACCGCTTCCTTGAGCGAGGCCACCACCTTCATGGTTCCGATCGGCTCGCGCACGATGTCGGACAGCTTCTTGCCGACCAGATGTGGGCTGTTGTCGACCGCGCCGATGAGGGTGACCTCTTCGTTGCGCGCCGCGGCCTTGGCGATCTCAAGGCCAATCGAGCCCAGCCCCATCACCACCACCGGAACCGGCGAGCTGACCGAATCCGGACGCGCCTTCGCCATGCGGGCGCAAACCTTAGACCGAGCCCGTCCAACACCGCTAGAAAAGAGGGTGAACTGACGCCTAGACTCGTTCCCCTCCGTGGAATCCCAAAAGCTCTCCGTGCTGGTCGTCGACGACGACTCACTCATCGCCCAGGCGCTGGCCAAGATCCTCGAGACCGAGGGTTTTCACGTCATCGCCCACACCGACCCCGTAAAAGCCTCGGAAGAACGAGGGTTTGCGATCGTCCTCACCGACTTCATGATGCCCAACCTCACGGGCATCGAGCTGTTGCAGCACGTGAAGGCGAACGAGCCGAAGGCGGTGCGGATGATGTTGACCGCCGCCGCCGACTTCAAGGTGGCGCTGGAGGCGGTGAATCGGGGCGAGGTGTACCGGCTCCTGTCCAAGCCCTGGCAGCTCGCCGAGCTGCAGGCGGCGGTGCGGAATGCGGCGGACCACTACCGGCTGCAGCGGGAAAACGAGCGCCTGGGGCAGGAGCTCGCCCTCAACGTGCTCAAGCTGACCGCGCTCAACGGCTCGCTCGAGCAGACG
This sequence comes from Myxococcaceae bacterium, assembly GCA_019694595.1. Lineage (GTDB taxonomy): Bacteria > Myxococcota > Myxococcia > Myxococcales > Myxococcaceae > JAIBBQ01. The sequence continues at coordinate 12,739 of JAIBBQ010000072.1, read as the reverse complement.
GTGATCGATCGCACCAACGGGCTGCTCGACGGCATGGTGCGCGCGCTCGATACCCGCGACACCGAGACCCAGTGGCACTCGCGGCGCGTGTCGCTGTACGCGCGCTGCCTCGGGGAAGCGCTCGGCATTCGCGGGGCGGACCTGGAGACGGTCACCCAGGGCGCGCTGCTCCACGACGTGGGGAAGATCGGAGTGCGCGACTCCATTCTCCTCAAGCCCGGGCCGCTGACGCCCGAGGAGTGGGTGGAGATGAAGCGCCACCCCGAGCTCGGCTGGCGGATGCTGGCGTCGATTCCCTGGCTGAACGGCGCCGCGGAGATCGTCTACCAGCACCAGGAGCGCTACGACGCCGGCGGCTACCCGCGGAAGCTGGGCGGCACCAACATCACCCTGGGCGCGCGCATCTTCGCCATCGTCGACGCGCTCGACGCCATCACCTCCGACCGGCCGTACCGCAAGGGCCGCCCGTTCGAGGTGGCGCGCTCGGAGATCACCCGCGTCGGCGGCACCCAGCTCGACCCCGACCTGGTCAAGGCGTGGAACGAGGTGCCGGAAGCGAAGTGGCAGGAAATCCGCCACGGAATCGAGCGGTTGGAAGCGGAAGACCGCCAGCGCTTCGGCGAGCCGATGCCCAAGGGCCCGGGGTGAAATCCGCCTGGCCGAGGCGTGCGTAGTGAAGGTTGGCGAGGTGGTTGCGTGACCGAGTTTCACGACGAGCTGGTGCAGTTGACGGTGGCCGACGGGCGGGAACGTTCCGCCCTCGCCCCGCTCGAGGCGCACGTCGCCACCTGCGCGCAGTGCCAGGCCGACCTGCCGCGCGCCCTGCTCGCCGCTCGCCGCCTGGCCGACTCCGCGAGCGCCCCGTCGGCCGCGATGCCGGAATTCGCCCGCCTCGAGCTGCGCCTCACCGACGACGTGCGGCTCCTGTACTTCGCGCCGCAGGTGGCCTCGCTCTTCGACCTGAGCCTGGGCGACGCCAAGGCGCTGCTGGGCAAGGCGCTCGACCCCACCGCGTGGGAAGAAGGCCCGTCGCCCAACGTGAAGGTGCTGCCGGTGCAGGCCGGCCCGGGCGCCTCCGACAACATCACCGCGCTGGTGAAGGTCGAGCCGGGCCAGGAATTCCCTCACCACGAGCACCTGGGCCCCGAGCACGTGCTGGTGCTCCAGGGCGGCTACCGCTGCTCCACCGGGGAAGAGAAGTGGCGCGGCGAGGTGCAGCAGATGTCGAGCGACCGCGCGCACAGCTTCGTGGCGCTGGGCAATCTCGCTTGTATCTGCGCGGCGAGAAACGCATTCTCCTGAGGGCGCGCGGGGCTCCGCGAGCCTCCGGGGCCCATGCAGGCGACGCCGACCACCACCACCACCCCTGAGGAACTCCTCGACGCCGTCGCCAGGGGCGACCGGATGGCCCTTCAGGCGCTCTACGGGCGCTTCGGGCCCAAGCTCTGGTCGATCGCCCTGCGGGTGCTCAAGGATCCGCGCGAGGCGGAAGACGTGCTCCAGGAGACCTTCGTCGACGTGTGGCGAACTGCCACGCGGTACGACCCGAACCGCGCGGCGGTCGAGCGCTGGCTCACCACCATGGTGCGCACCCGGGCCATCGACCGGCTGCGCAAGCGCTCGGTGCGCGAGCACGCGGTCGAAGGCCTGACCCACGAGCCCTTCGCGCGGGTGGTGACGCCCGAGCAGGAGCTCGAGCACGCGCGCGACGCCAGCCGCCTGCGCGACGCGCTCGCGACCCTGCCCGAGGAGCAGCGCCGCGCGCTCGAGCTGGCCTACTTCGAAGGCCTGTCCCAGACCGAGATCGCCGAGCGCACCGACACGCCTCTGGGCACGGTGAAGACGCGCATGCGCCTGGCGCTCCAGAAGCTGTCGACGACCATCGACGCCCGGTAGCCGTCGCCGCACGTTTCTTCGAAGGGAAAGAAAACCGTTCCCAGGGCGGCCCCGTACTGGCCCCGAACGGTCGTCCCTTTCCGCGTGGCTCTTCACGCACCTTCGTCGTCTCTGGAGAAACAGCGCATGACTCGAATGAATCGGCTCCTGTGGTCCGTCGGCTCGCTGGCGCTCATCGCCGCGCTCGGGTGTTCGGGAGGCGACGGCAGCGCGAGCGGCGGCGGTTCCGGCACCTCGGGCGGTGGCAAGGGCGGCGGCACCGGCACCTCCGGCGGCGGGGCGGGCTCCACCGGCGGCGGCACCGGCGCGACGGGCGGCGGCACCGGCTCCACCGGCGGCGGCACGGGCTCGACGGGCGGTGGCACCGGCGGCTCTGGAGGCGGGAGCGCGCAGACGCTGTGCGAGAAATACGGCGGCGCGGACACCATCAAGACCGTGGTGACGACCAAGGTCGTCCCCGAGTTCGCGGGCGACTGCCGCATCCAGCGCCACTTCACCACCCTGCCCGGCACCCAGCTGACCCACGTGGTCGAGTGCCTCACCACCCAGGTGCAGGAGCTCTTCGGCTGCGCCGGCAAGGTCTACGCCGGCTCCAAGGACACCGCGGGCGTCGCTTGTCGCGACATGAAGACGGCGCACGCGAACCTCGGCCTCACTGCGGGCGACTTCAACGCCCTCATCGAGGACACGGTGGCCGGCCTGCAGAAAGCGGGCGTCGCCGCGGCGGACATCAACGCGGCGGCCCCGGCGCTCCTGGGCATGAGGTCGGACATCGTCTCGTCGAACCGCATGAGCGACAGCTGCCAGAGCCGCGCGCTGCAGAGCGACGGCGGCTTCTGCGCCAGCCAGACCGACGGTGGCTCGGCCTGCGTGCACGCCTGCGATCGCGTCGACGGGCCGGCGGTGGTGGACACCGTGGTGCGCACCAACCTGGTCAGCACGCTCGCGGGTGACTGCCGCATCAGCAAGCACTTCACCGATCTCCCGGCCGCGGGCCTGAACCACGTGAAGGACTGCCTGTCGACCCAGGTGAAGGAGATCTTCGGCTGCGGCGGCTTCGTGTACGCCGGCAGCAAGGACAGCCAGGGCGTGGTCTGCCGCGACATGGTCTCGGCGCACCAGGCGCTCAAGATCTCCGACGGCGACTTCAACGCGCTGATCGAGGACGTGGTCTCCACGCTCCAGGCGGCGAACGTGCCCGGCGACATCATCGGCGCCGCGGCTCCCACCCTGCTCGGCGTGCGCTCGGCGGCGGTCACCACCGACGGCGGCGTGTGCAACACCAAGCCGCTGAGCGCGTGCGCGGCGGCCGACGCCGGGACCTGCCAGTGACGCTCGTCTCCAAGATCGCCGCCGGGCTGGCGCTGCCGGTGGCGTTCGTGGCCTTCGTGGGCTTCGCCCACACCCCGCCGGGCCGCCCCCTGAAGAAGTACCTGGGGTTCATGGCCAGCGCGGCCGGGTGCCCGGTGGGTGGCCGCGAGCCGACGCCGCTGGAGATGGAGGCGCAGCGGCTCCAGACCACCCAGGCGATGAAGGGTGCCCTCAAGGCTGCCTCGCGCTCGGCGCTCAGCTTCCAGCTGCGCACCACCACGCGTGACGACGCCAAGGCCTGGGCCGCGACGCACGGCGTGGCCTGCACGGAGCAGCTCGAAGGCGCGGCGCTGGACTGCCAGGCCGTGCCGGGCGAGGCGGTGGCGAACGCGCTGCCGCTGGGCGCGGACTCGCTCTACCTGCGGTTCGACCTGCAGGGCCGGCTGGTGGCGCTCGACGAGCAGGTGCGGCGGCCGGTCGAAGCGGCGGCCGGCAGCTACAGCACGATGGTGAGCGGCGTGGCCTCCACGCTCGGGGCGCCGGGCCGGACCTTCGGCGACGCCTCCGCGCTCTACCTCGCGAGCGCGCCCTACCAGCGCGGCGCGGTCGAGTACCGGTTCTCGGACCTGGCGGTGGACCTCAGCGTGATGTCCATGCCGGGCGCGCGCGGCAACGACGGCCTCGTCCGGGCGCAGTTCCGCAGCATCGACGACTAGTCCCTCGAGGTCCTCCCCCGAGTGACCCGGAAGGCCGGAGCGGCCCGAAACGCTCCGGCCTTTCGCCTTTTCCGGGGCTACTCGGTGACGGTGACGTCGTCGATCGCGTCGCCTTCGAGGAGCTGATCGACGAGCTCGAGGCCCTGCACCACCTGGCCGACGGTCGCGTACCGCCCGTCGAGGTGTGGCTGGCGGGTGTGGGTGATGAAGAACTGGCTGCCGCCGGTGTCCTTGCCCGACAGCGCCATGCCGACGGTGCCGCGGGTGTACGGACGGTGGCCGATCTCGCAGCGAATCGAGTACCCGGGGCCGCCTTCGCCGTCGCCATGCGGGTCGCCGCCCTGCGCCACGAAGTCGGGGACGATGCGGTGGAAGGTGAGGTTCTTGAAGAAGCCCTTGCGGGCGAGGCCGACCAGGTTGGCGGCGGTGCGGAAGCTGTCCTCGGTGTCGAGCTGCACCACGATCTCTCCCCGCACCGTGTGGAGGTGGAGCTGGGTCGAGGGCGCGAGCGCGGCGGGCACCGAGGCCACGGCTCCTTCCACGTCGGGGACCGCGGGTGCCTGCCCCGAGAGTCGGCCCAGCGCGTCGGAGGCCGCGGCGCGGATCGCCGCGTTCGACGAGTGAAGCATCGCCTCGAGCTCCGGCGCCGCGTCCTTCGCCTTCAGCTCGGCGAGCGCGTCGGCGAGCGAGAGCGCGAGATCCAGGTTCTCCGCGGAGGCCGCGGCCAGGGTCTTGAGCGCGGGGATCGCCTCGCGATCCTTCAGCTTCGCGAGCGCGGAGATGGCGCCGGCGACCAGCACCGGATCCTTCGCCTGGAGGAGCGGGCGCACGTCCTCGGCGGCCGAGGAGAGTCCGAGCTCCGCGATGGCATCGAGCGCGCCGGACTGAACCCAGGGCTCCCGGCTCGAGAGGTACGGCGCCACCGCCACCCAGCGCTTCGCGGGATCGCCACCCGCCGCGCGCGCCAGCTCGTGGAGCCCGAGCGCCAGCCGGCGCGCCTCGGGAACGAGTCCGCCCCCGCAGGCGGGCGTCAGCGAGAGTTCCCCGGTGGCCCGGTCTTCCATGGCCGCCAGGCGGCACTCCAGGTTCGCCAGGTCGCGATGCACCTGGGGACTCTGCCCCGGCACGCGTGCAGCGACGGTGGCCAGACGCAGCGACTCCATCACCTCGAGCCCCGACCGAGGCAGGCCCTGCTGTGCGAGCGCGAGCAGCGGCTGGAGCTCGGCCGCACTCGCCCCCTTGGAGACGGCCTGGAGGCGGGCGACGAGCGGCGCCTGGAGCTTCGTCATCGCCGGACACGTCGCGCTGCACGCCCCCGCGCGCTTGGCGAGCGCCCGCGCCGCCTCCGCCGCTGCCCGCCAGTCGGGGTCGTCGAGCGCGGCGCCGAGCAGCGCGGAGTCGTCCCCTTCTCGCTGATCGCCCAGTCCCTTGAGGCACAGCGCTCGGGTCTCGGGATCGAGATCCTTCGCGCAGCCGAGGAGCGCCGCGTGCGCTTCCGGCGCCTTGGACTGCGCGAGCGCGTACGCCGCGCCGTAGCGCAGCTCGACTGGCTGCCCGGCCGCCACCATGGGCGTCAGCGCGCCGAACGCCGCCGGGGACAGCTTGAGCCCGAGCTTGGCCGCCCGGCCGAGCGAGAGCGCGGCCTGCGCGCGCTGCGGTCCGCCGAGGGCCTTCTCGAGCGCCTCCCCCGCGGCCGGCGTCGCCACCCGCCCCAGCGCCTCGAGGACGCGCTCCCGCACCTCGGGCTGGGGCTCCTCGGCGAGGGTCGCGGTGAGCGCGCTGGCGACGGTGTCCTTGGCGGCGCCAGACAGCGGCACCCAGCTCAGCGCCAGGAGCCCCAGGCTGAAGGCCGCCTCGGCGCGGACCTGCGGCGCGCCGTCGCGCAGCCCGAGGGTCAGCGCCTCGAGGCTCGCGGGAGACTGGATGCGACCGAGCGCGAGCAGCGCCCGGGCGCGCACCTCGGGCGAAGGGTCGGTCCGGGCGGTGTTCGCCAGCTCGCCGCCGCGCAGCGCCCGCGCGTCCTCCAGCGCGAGGATCCGTTCAACCTGCGGCGTGCGGACCGCCGACACCGAGGAGGCACAGGCCGGCAGCACCAGGAGGAGCCCGAGGGAGCGCATGCGCGCGCCCATACCGCCCGGGCCCCCGGGAGTCGACCGCCGCGCGTGTCCGTCGTTGACGCCCCTGGCCCTCGCCCTGAAGATGGCCGCGTTCGATGAACTGCCCGAGCTGCCAAGCGAGCGTCGCGCCCGGCACGGTCATCTGCCCCAAGTGCGACTTCGTGATCGACGCCAGCGCGTTCGACGACTCGCCCCCCGCCGAGGTCTCGGACGCCGATCTCACGGGCGAGAGCGAGCCGCCGCGCCGGCCCGCGCCGAGCGCCGCGCGCAAGCCCGTTCCCCGCCGCAAGGGCACCGGCCCGGCCAGCGGCGTGAAGCGCGCCGCGTCCGCCGGCACCGCGAAGAAGGAACCGGTCCGCCGGGCGATGCCCGAAGCGCCGCCGCGCCCGGTGAAGAAGGCCCGCGCCGAGCCCGAGGAAGACTGGCACTGGAAGGAAGACCCCAACGCGGCACCTGCGTCGGCCAAGGGCCCGGGCTCGACCGGCGTCGCCGACCCGGAAGAGGCGCTCAACGACCTGCGCCGCTTCATCGGCGACCTCTCCACCGCCGACAAGATCGCCTTCGTGGGCGCGCTGGGCACGGTGATCGCCACCCTGTTCCCGTGGAAGGACCACATCACCGAAGGCGAGGTCATCGGCGTGCTCACCCTGGGCGCCGCGGCGTGCGCGGTGAGCCTGTTGATGATCGCCGCCATCGTGATCCGCGTGCGGGGGAGCTTCCGCTCGCTGGCGCCCATCGTGCCGTGGCTGGTGCAGTTCGGCGGCGCCTGTTTCTGCGTGGTGTGGTGCCTGGTCTTCGTGAAGCTGGCGTGGAACAGCGGCGTCGGGCGCTCCACCGAAGGCAACTTCGACCGCATGATCTCCATCCCCTCGCCGGGGGTGTTCATCGCCATCCTCACCTCCATCGTCGCGCTGGGAGGCACCCTGCTCGGGCTCCAGGAGAAGCCGTCCCGATGAACGCGCTCGGCTCGCTCCAGGCAGCGCTCGAAGGCGTGGTGAAGGGTCAGCCGCAGGTGGTGGCCGACCTGCTGACCGCCTTGCTCGCGCGCGGCCACGTGCTGCTCGAAGGCGTGCCGGGCGTGGCCAAGACGCTCACCGCCCGGGTGCTCGCCCAGGCCCTGCGCCTCGACTTCAAGCGGGTGCAGTTCACCCCCGATCTGATGCCGTCGGACGTGGTGGGCACCAGCGTGCTCAAGCCCGGCGACGGCACCTTCGTGCTCGCCAAGGGGCCGGTCTTCACCGAGGTGCTGGTCGCCGACGAGATCAACCGCACCCCGCCGAAGACCCAGGCCGCGCTGCTCGAGGCCATGGAAGAGCGGCAGGTGAGCATCGACGGCACCACGCACCCGCTGGCGAAGTGGTTCTTCGTGGTCGCCACCCAGAACCCGCTCGAGCTCGAGGGGACCTACCCGCTCCCCGAGGCGCAGCTCGACCGCTTCCTGATGCGCGTGCGCGTCGGCTACCCGGAAGCCGGCGCCGAGCGCGACATGCTGCGCGCGTTCCACGAGCGCAAGGGCGAGCCGCCCGCGGTGACGCCGGTGCTCGATCGCGCCGCGCTGGAGGCCCTGCAGCTCCAGGCCGCCTCGGTGCGCTGCGACGACAGCATCCTCGACTACGTCGTCGCGCTGGTGCGGGCGACCCGGGAACACCCCAAGCTGTCGCTCGGCGCGTCGCCGCGCTCGGCCCAGTCGCTCCTCGCGGCGGCCAAGGCGCGCGCCGCGCTCCGCGGGAAGGACTTCCTCACCCCCGACGAGGTGAAGGAAGTGGCGCTCTCGGTGCTCGACCACCGCCTCAAGCTCCGCGCCGACGCCGAGGTCGAAGGCCTCACCGCCGCCGACGTGGTGCGCCAGGTGCTCGAGCGCGTGCCCGTGCCGCGCTGATGGGGCTCGCGCTCACCAGGCGGGTCGCCGCGCTGGCGGCCGTGGGGCTCATTCCCGCGGTGCTCTCGGTGGCGGCCACCTCGATGGTGTGGCTCACCCTCGCCTGGAACGCCGGGCTGGTCCTCGCGGTGGTCCTCGATCGGGTGCTGGCCGTCGATCCGCGCCGCGTGCGCGTCGGTCAGGACTGGCCGTCGTTCCTGAGCGTCGCCACGCCGACCACGGTGACCCTCTCTCTGGAAGCGCCGGTGGGCCGGGGCGAGCGCCTCCAGGGGCATTTCCGCGCGGTGATCCCTCCGGGCGCCGAAGCTCAGGGGCACCAGCAGCGCTTCACGCTCCAGGCGGGTCGCGCCACCCTCACCTGGGCGCTCACGCCGCAGGTCCGAGGCACCCTCGAGACCGGAGAGCTCTGGCTGCGCACCGAAGGCCCGCTCGGGCTCGCCGCGCGGCAGGCGAAGGTGCTCGAGGCCCGCGCGCTGCCGGTGCTGCCCGATCTCCGGGCGCTCTCCAGCGAGGCGCTGCTGCTGGCGCGCGCCCACGACGAGCACGCGCGGCGGGCGCTGCCCAAGCTCGACCAGGGCCGGGAGCTCGATTCCCTGCGCGAGTACCGGGCGGGTGACGATCGCCGGCACATCGACTGGAAGGCCTCGGCCCGGCGCGGGCGCCTCTGCGTCCGCAGCTACCGGCCGGAGCGCAACCAGAGCGTGCTGCTGTTCCTCGACTGCGGCCGCCACATGGCGGGGCTCACCGAGGGGCGGCGGCGCTTCGATCTCGCGGTGAACGCCGCGCTGCAGCTCACGCGGGTGTGCGCCGATGCGGGCGACCTCGTGGGACTGGTGGCCTTCGGCGCCTCCGTCCGGCTCCACCTGCCGCCGCGCCGCGCCCAGGAGGCGCTCGCTGCCCTGCCCCGGCTCCTCGCCGGGCTCGACGCCACCTTGGAAGAGAGCGACTTCGGCCTCGCCTTCGACACCGCCTTCGCGCGCCACTCGCGCCGCAGCCTGGTGGTGGTGCTGACCGATCTCCTCGACGCCGACAGCGCCACCACGCTGCTCGGCCGGGCCCGACGGCTCCCGCCGAAGCACCTGCCGCTCATCGCCACCCTGCGCGACCGTGCGCTGGAGCAGGCGGCCCGCGCCATTCCCGACGGGGTCGACCAGGCCCACCAGCGCGACGCCGCCTTCCGGCTCGAGCGCGAACAGCGCCACACCGTGGCCAGGCTCCGCGACGCAGGCGCGCGGGTGCTGCGCGCGACGCCCCAGGACTTCAGCGCCGCGGCGGTGAACGCGTACCTGGAGACCAAACAGCGCGGGCTGCTGTGAGCCACCGTCAGCTGGCCTGCAGCCGCAGCTCCACCACCTTGAGCCGCGACGGCCGGGCGTCGAAGTCGAGCGGCGGCGCGCCGAAGCGGTCCACCGCGCGGGCGCCGAGCGCCGCCAGGGCCGCGACCGAGCGCCGCTCCACCTCGGGCAGGCTCCAGCGGTCGAGGTTCGAGCACGCGTAGACGGTGCCGCCCGGCGCCAGCACCGTGCCCACCGCCTGCAGCAGGCGCCCGTGGTCCTTCTCCGCGGAGAAGCGCTCGCCCTTGGTGGTGGAGAACGACGGCGGGTCGACGATGGCCAGGTCGAACTGGCGGCCGCGCTTGGCGAGCAGCTTGAGCTCGCCGAAGGCCTCGGCGGCGCGGAACTCGCCGGCCGACGGAGCGAGTCCGTTCAGCCGGTAATTCTCCTCGCCCCAGTCGAGCACGCGGCGCGACAGGTCGACGTTCACCACCTCGGCGGCGCCGCCCAGGCGGGCCGCCACGCCGAAGCCGCAGGTGTACGCGAAGAGGTTGAGCACCCGTAGCCCGCTGGCGCGCGCGCGGACCCGGCGCCGCAGCTCGCGCGCATCGAGGTAGAGCCCCACCGACAGCCCGTTCGCCGGGCGGATGAGGAAGGGCACGCCGAGTTCCTGCGCGGTGAGCGACTCCACCGGCGGGCCCAGCAACGGCGTCACCGGGGCGAGCGCCTCCAGCGACTCGTTGGCGGCGCGGCGGGCTTCCTTCGGGCGGCGCTTCACGTAGACGCTGCGCGCGCCACCGGCCTCCAGGAGCCCCGAGGCCCAGGCCCGCTCCAGGGCGTCGTCGCTCGGCCGGTAGAAGCTCAGGATCGCCACGTCGCCGAAGAGGTCGACGGTGACGCCGTCGTGCTCGCCGTCGACCCAGCGGTACGCCCCGCCCGCGAGCGTGGCGCGCGCGTCAAGCGCGGCCCTCAGCGCCCGGACGTCGGGTTCCACGCCGCCGCCGCCGCCGAGGCCGCCTGGGCCGCCGACGCGAGCTCGAGTCCCACCAGCACGCCTTCGCGCACCAGCACCTGCCCGCGGATCACCACCCACGCGGCGCGCGCGTGCCGCAGCAGCACCTCGCGACGCTCCGCCGGGAGCCCCGCGACCGGCCAGGCGTCGAGCACCACGGCGCTTCCCGCGCCCAGCCCGGCCTCGCGGTCGTGAAGTCCGATCGCGCGCGCCTCCTCGGCGATGCCCACCTCGAGCACGCTGGTGCCGTCGGGCTCGATGGCGCCGACCGCGCGCAAGACGGCCTCGAGCACGCAGAGCCGCGCCACCGGCCGGGCGTCGCCCAGCGCGCGGTATCCGAGCGCGAGCTGCGACGCCTTCTCCACCCGGCACGGCAAGAGCGCACGCCCGCGGCAGGCCACTTCCCAGTCGCCCGGGAGCAGCGGGACCTCGGCGTCGGCCCCCTGGGACAGCAGCGCACCGCCGTCGAACACCACCGCGCGATCGAGCTCGCACGTCCCGTCGGAACGCACCAGCGCCGCCTGCTTGAAGACCAGCCGCCCTTCCACGCGGGACACCTTGGCCAACGGCGCGCAGAAAGGCAAAGGTTGGACGATGCCGAGCCACGGAGCCCGCCGGATCGTCCAGGTCACCTCGCGCAGCGACGGTCAGATCGACCTGCGCGTGGAGCTGCTCTGTGGCTGCACGGTCGACCTGGTCACCGCCGCCGACCGCGTGCTGTACACCGAAGACGGCCTCACCCTCGCCGTGGGCAAGTTCCCCTGCCCCAGCGGCCACCCGGTGGTGCGTCCCGGGGCCGCGAAGCCCTGATTCAGTTGTTCTGCGCGAAGGTCCCGATCGTCTTCCGGGTCTGAGGACCGGCCGCGTTGCCCCGGCTGCCACCGTTGGCCACGTTCGAGGCGCCGGCCGTGGCGTCGGCCGCCATGCCGAAGAGGACGCGCACGTTGTCGCCGAACTTGGTGGTGACCCCGATGGTGCCGATCGCGATCAGCGCGACGATGATGATGTACTCGGTCATGCCCTGGCCGCGGGTGGTGCGGGTGCTGCGAGCGGTGCGCTTCATCGGGTGCTCTCCGTCGAGGCTGGCCACCAGGGAATTGGTGGCGAGTGCGGAAAGAGTACGCACCGGGCACTCGCCGCAGAATCGGCCGTCGGGAGGTCCTCCCGATGACCGACGGCCGGCCCCACGCGCCCGCAAAAGCGACGGCCGGCTGCGAGACTTCCGCAACCGGCCGCGTGCCTGCGAGACGAAAGACGCGCTGCTTCAGTACGGCGCGTTGTTCTGGCCGAAGTTCGCCATCTTCTTGTTGGTGAGGTTGGCGTTGGTCTTGGTGGTGTTGGCGTTCGCGATGTCGGACGCGCCGCCGAGCGCGTCGGCCGACATGCCGAACAGGCGGCGGATGTTGTCGCCGAAGAGCGAGATGATGCCGATGGCCGCGATCGCGATCAGCGCGACGATGATGATGTACTCGGTCATGCCCTGGCCGCGGCGGGCGCGCTTGGCGACGTTGGTCTTCTTGGCGATCTGCTGAGTCATGTGCGTGTTCTCCTGCGTCCGAGGTACGGCGAGATGTTTCCCCTCTTCGACGTTGGGAAGAGTACGGGGCCCTATCGATGGCTCCCATCCGTCAACGGGAGGATGCGTCGAATTCCACAGCAACTTCATAAACTTAAGTCGTTTTTCGACGTCGCATTCCGAGCGCCGCCACCGCGATCGCCCCCAGCAAGGTCCCCACGCCTCCCACCTGCACCGACCTGGGCCGATAGGTGAATCGCACCCGATGCGGGCCGGCTGGCACCCGCACCCCTCGCAGCATGCCATCGGCGCGAGAGACTTCCACCTCCTCGCCGTCGACGAGCGCCCGCCAGCCCGGAAAATACGAGTCGCCGAGCACGAGCAGCCGCGGCGCGCAGGCATTCACCTCCACCTCGAGCCACTCTTCCCCGCGGCGAACGGTGGGCGTCGGTGACTCGCACGGGGCAGCGTCGAGCTCGGCGCCAGGGTCGACCAGCGCTTCGTGCGCGAGGCGGTCGGGCGTCTTGACCAGCGCAGCGAGCGCCTCGGCCTCCGGGGCCACGGTGGCGCGCTCGACGAGCCAGGCCGGCGGGAACGCACCGTCGACCGGCGTCACCTCGGCCCAGCCATCGCTCGAGCGCGGGCCACGGGGCGCTCCGGCCGCCTGCCGCACGCGCTGGGTGACGCCGAACACGCGGTACGCCCCCGAGCCTTCCGGCGCGAGCACCCGGGTGAGCCGCCACGGCTCGCGGAAGCCGTAGCCCTCGACGGCGGACAGCCCTTCCTCGAGGAAGCGCAGGGGCACCAGCCGCTCGCGGCTCGCGGTGAGGAACTGCTCCGAGGCTTCGCCGGTGAGCTGTGGCTCGTCGTAGTCGATCGACACCCGCCCCGGCGGCCCCGCGCGGATCGCCGCCGCCAGCGTCGACGGCTGCTGCAGCACGCCCGCCGGCCGCAGCGACACCGGCGGGATGAGCAGGCTCGCCGCCACCAGCTCGGCCGCCGCCAGCGCGGCCAGATC
>JAIBBQ010000311.1 GCA_019694595.1 Myxococcaceae bacterium | reverse complement strand
GCCAGTCGAGCCACCGCCAGCCGAGCCGCCGCCAGCCGAGCCACCACCAGCCGAGCCACCACCAGCCGAGCTGCCACCAGCCGAGCCACCGCCAGCCGAACCACCGCCAGCTGAGCCGCCACCAGCCGAGCCACCGCCTGGATCGGCGCTGCCACCACCGACGCTCCCTCCTCCTGTCGCACCACTGCCGCCGCCCGACGCGGAGGAGGCTGGGCCCGGATCACATGCGATGAAGACCAAGAGGCACATCGGCGTGATTCCGCGCATGTCGAAGTGGAGAGCAACCTTGAGACCACCGGGAACACGCTGAAATTGCAGAGTTGCAGGTGAACCCGGTGGCAGCTCCCGTTGCCAATGCCTGGTACCCGGCCGCACCAAAATCGACGGCGACCCGGTCACCCGGTCACCCGGTCGACCCACGTACCCGGTCGACCAACGCACCCGGTCGACCCACGTACCCGGTCACCCGGTCACCCGGTCGACCCACGCACCCGGTCGACCCACGTACCCGGTCACCCGGTCACCCGGTCGACCCACGCACCCGGTCGACCCACGTACCCGGTCGACCCACGTACCCGGTCGACCCACGCACCCGGTCGACCCACGCACCCGGTCGACCCACGTACTCAGTACCTACGGCTTTTTGCCCGCCCCCCTCCGGAGGCGCCCGAGGCGCACCATCCAGAGTGCGCTGCCCAGAATCGCGAGCAACGAGCCCGCATCCCCGCAGTAACACCCGCCGATCTTGTCCGTCGGTGGCCCCGAAGTGCCGCTGACGACGATGGACGCAGCGACCGGCGCCGAGAGCTCGGTGGCGTCACCGACCTGCACCTCGAATTCGTACAAACCGGGAACCTGCGGCGAAACACGCAGCGCGACGCCAGCGTCGACCTCGAGGTGAGTCGGCGCGCGCACCAGCCTCCAGGCCCAGCGCGAGATGCTCCGGCCATCGGCATGCCGGGAGGCCGAGGTGTCGAGGGTGGCCGTGGCTCCGGGCGCGACGGTCTGCTCGCCCGGGGAGACCTGCGCGATGAAGCCGACCGCGCTCAGCTCCGCAGTCGTGGGCAGGAAGTCGGCGCCGAGATCGCCGGCGAACGCCACGCTCCTCGGCTGGGCCGGTCGGTAGAGCGCCACCACCTCGCTGGCTCCTGCGGCGATGCGCACGCCCCCGTCGCAGAACGTCCCTCCGTCGGCGCCGAGGCTCAGCTCCACGTCGTAGGGCGCCGGCGCCGCGCCGCCGTCCATCGAGTCCGCGAGCCCCACTCGCACCGGATTGCAGGTCGACAGCAGCAGCACACCGGAGTCGCGGAAGACCACCGTGCTCGCCGGGGCAGTCCCCGAGATGCGCACGTCGTCGAAGTCGTACACGCCGGTCATGCCGACGCCGCCCGCCTCGGTGAACGCCGAGCCCACCTGCAGCCGCCGCGGCCGCCAGTCGCTGGTGTCCTCCACGCTCCAGTCGAGCCCACGCCGCGCCGCGAGGCGCTGACCATCGACGCGCACCTCGCGCTGACCGGCATCGGACCGCAGCCCGACGAGCGAGAGCTCGACGAGGTGCCACCCTCCGTCCGCGAAGCCGGGGCGCTCCTCGTCGACCAGGTTCCGTCCGGCGGCGCCCACCGAGTCGCCACCGAGCTGCACGTCGTCCTGCGGGACGCCACCGGGCCGGGAACGGCGGGCGCCCACCCAGCCGAGCAACGTGCCGGTGTTGAACCCGGTGCCGAAGACGGCGAAGCGGCCCGTCGAGGTGGCGTTGGTCGGAGCGATGCGGGCCCACAGGCGGGCGTGCACGTCGGTGTCGAGCGGCGCGAAGCGCGTCACCACCGTGGTGAACACCGCGGTGGTCTCGTCGCCGTCGACCACCCGCATGCCTCCGCGGCCCCGGTGCGCCGCGAGCATCGAGGCGCTGATGCCGCTGTCCGCGGCGGTCTTCAGGGCGGAGTCCCACGCGCCCTTGGGGGCGTCGGTGTCCATCAGCGTGAGCGTCTCCATGCCGTCGCTGAACACCAGCGGGTCCACCGCGAGCACCCTGGTCGCCGTCGCGCCAACCGCACTCGCGGTGACGTGCACCGGGGCCAGCGAGCGCGCGCGGACGTAGAACACCGGCGCCGGCGTGGCCGCGGCGAGCGACAGGGTCGGGCCCCAGCTCGGGCTCGCCGGGTCCGCGGAGGTGCCCACCTCGCCGCCGTCGCTCACGCTCACCATCGCGGCGAGGCCGGCGGTGGTCCCCGACATCACCACCCGCAGCGGAGGCGAGGCGTTGCCCAGCCGCACGGAGGCCGGAGCGTTGTCGATGACCGGCTGGGCGTGCGCCGCCCACGCCGCCAGCACCGCCGTCAGGCCGAAGACCCTCGTCACCCGGCGGAGTGTAGCCACCGCCGCGCCTGCGACGAGGACTTCAGGTGAGGCCCGGGAGCGGGCCGGTGCAGTAGGCCGGGTTGCCGAAGGAGCTGCCCGGCACGCCCATGGCGTTCATCAGCGACACCAGGAGGTTGTTGTGCGGCTGGCCCGAGTAGGTGACGAAGCGCCCGGTGCGGAAGGCCCCGGCGCACTTCCCCGCGAGCACGAAGGGCAGCGGCTTGCGCGCGTGGGTGTTGCCGCGCGACAGCTCGTTGCCCCACACCAGCACGCAGTTGTCGAACAGCGTGCCGGACCCTTCGCTCACGCCCTTGAGCTTGGTGATGAGGTTCGCCACCTTGCCCGCGTACCAGGCGTTGATGGCGGTGAGCTTGTCGGAGACGTCCTGCGCGGCCGCCACCTGCGCCGCGGTGGCCGAGGCGGGCAGGTCCTCGGGCAGCGCGTCGTGCGACATGTCGTGGTGGTTGCGGCTCTGGCCCAGCCAGCTGAAGGTCACCAGGCTCACCGCGCGGCTGAACTGCAGCGAGGCGACGCGGGTCAGGTCGCAGGTGAGCGCCATCGCCAGCAGGCTGATGGTCAGGTCCACCGCCTGCGGGTAGTTGGCGTTCGCGTTGGGGTCGAAGGTGGCGGGCATCGTCGGCTTGGTGCACGCGCTGCTGGTGCCGGTGCCCAGGGACAGCCGGCTCTCGATGTCGCGAATGGCGTCGAGGTGCGCGGTGAGCTTCGCCTTGTCGGCCGGCCCGAGCTTGGCGGACAGCGACTGGTAGTCGGCCATCACGCTGTCGAGGATGCTCTTCTTCTGCGCCAGCGCCTGCGCCGCCGCGGTGTCCCCGCCGACGGTCGAGAACAGCGAGCTGAAGAGCGAGAAGGGGTTGTTCTCGGGGGTGAGCGGCTGGGCCGGGCCCGCGTAGATCATGCGGTTGAGCGTGGCCGCGCCCTGCATGGCGCCGGTCATCAGCTCGAGCGACTTGAGCTTGGTCAGCGGCGCGCCGCCGGTGCCCACGCTCACCGCCGCGGCGATCTTCTGGTCGATCGAGATGCCGCCCCCGTAATAGTTGGCGCCGTTGAGCACCGACTCGGTGCCGGTCCACAGGTGCGACATGCCGCGCTCGTGCGCGCCGTCGCCGCCGCCGTTGTACGACGACTGGTTGTTCACCCCGTCGAGGATGAGCAGGTCGGCCTTGTGGGCCGCGAGCGGCGCGAGGATCGGGCCCAGCGTGAACGACGTCTCGCTGCCGGTCGGCTTCCAGTTCTTGGCGATGCTCCCGTTGGGGCTCGAGAGCAGCACCAGCCGCTTCTTGGGCGCCGTCTGGGCGAAGGCGCTCATCGCGTCGAGGAAGGGGAGCGCGATGGCGATGCCACCGGCACCGCGGAGCAGCGTGCGTCGGGAGAGGGGCTTGCGCATGGCGGGCTTTCAGGGGGCGCGGCGGTAGAGGAACGCGTCGGTCTGGGTGAGGGCGATCCACAGTTCCTTGGAGTCGAAGCCCTTGCTGGCGAACGTCGCCTGCGCCTTCTTGAGCGAGCAGAGGTCGGCCGGCGCCTCGCCGCGCCCGCTCGCGTAGCGGAACCACTGGGTGGCGAGGCAGTTCTTGGCGTCGGCGCTGGCGCCCAGGCGCTGGGTGAGCGCGATGGCGCCGCTGAAGGCCCCGTCGGCGTCGCGGCTCTGGACGATCTCCCCGCTCGCGTCGACCGGCTTGCCGTTGTCCAGCGTGCGGTACGCGCCCGCGGCGTCGTAGTTCTCGAAGCCCACCCCGATGGGGTCCATCAGCTGGTGGCACGACATGCAGCTCGAGCCCGCCTGCCGGTGCGCGGCGAAGCGCTCGCGGGTGGTGGTGCCCGCGGTGGGCACCGGGGGCTGCAGTTCCACGGTGGCGGGCGGCGGCGGGAGCGTCTGGCAGAGCACCTGCTCGCGCACGAACTTGCCGCGGTTCACCGGGTCGCTCTGGTCGGCGTGCGCGTGGCCCGCGAGGAACCCCGCCTGGGTGAGCACCCCCATGCGCTTCGACGCGTCGGTGTTCACCTTCTCGAAGGCCGCGCCGGTGGGCCCGGTGATTCCGTAGAAGGTGGCGAGCGGCTTGTTGAGGAAGGTGGTGGTGCCGAGGAAGTAGGCGTTCGCGGTGCCGTTCCAGAAGATGTCCTCGGTGGTCTTCTCGGCCTCGGTGCGCATCAGCGGCTTCAGGGTCTCGAAGTTGGCGAGCACCGCGGTGTCCTTCGACGCCAGCTCCAGCGTGTCGAGCTGCAGCCACTGGGCGTGGAAGTCGGCCGTCACCGCGTGCGCGCGCGGGTCGGCGAGCAGCCGGCGCGCCTGGGCCTCCACCTGCGCGGGCGTCTTGAGCTGATCGGCGTCGGCGGCGGCGGTGAGCGCGGCGTCGGGCATCGTCTTCCAGAAGAGGTACGAGAGGCGGCTCGCCATCTCGGCGCTGGTGACGTGCACCACCTGGCCGCTGGTGCCGGCGCCGAGCTCCACGCGGTACAGGAAGCGCGGCGCGAGCAGCATCGCCTGCAGCACCATGCGGATGGCGGTGGGCGCGCCGTACTTGGTCTTCGCGTCGTCGTAGAGCGCGGTGAGGCGGGTGGTCTCCTCGGCGGTGACCGGGCTGCGGAACGCCTTCTTGCCGAAGGTGGCGATGAAGCTGGTGCCGCAGGTGGCGGGCACCGTCGCCTGGGTGGCGCACGGGGCGAGGGTGGCCAGCGGCGCGGCGGCCGCGAGCGCGCTGGCGGCGTCGATGAGCTTCTCGGCCCGCAGGGCATCGACGCCCTGCACGTCGGCGTTGTTGTCGAACCCCAGCGCCTCGTTCTCCGGCGGGAAGGTGTGTGCGCCGGGCGCGGTGGTGTCGCCCAGGAGGTCGTGCACCGTGTTGTCGTACTCGGCAGGCGTCAGCCGGCGGATGGGCGAGGGGCCCGGGTCCACCGGCGCGCCCTGGCACGGGTCGGCGCCGAGGTGGTTGAGCGTGCAGACCACCCGGGCCGCCAGGTCGAGCTCGGCGTTCGACCACAGCGGGCCGCCCCTGGGCATGCGGCTCAGCGCATCGCCCTGGGACAGCCGGGCGATCATCGTGCCCGGCCCTTCGGCGAGCATCCCGTTGGCGCGCAGCAGGTCGAAGGTCGCGCCGGCGGTGGTGCTCACCTGGAAGCGGGTGACGCCGGTGTGGCACGACACGCAGCCGCCCGAGCTGCGCACCAGCAGCGGGTAGACCTGGTTCGCGAAGTCCGCCTTCACCGTGTCCAGCGTCGCCGCGCCCACCGTCGACGGGTCGCAGCTGTAGCTCCAGGTGCCGGCCGCGCCGCCGCCACTTCCGGTCGTCGCGCCCCCGCCGCTGCCGCTCGAGACGCCACCGCCGGTGCCAGCGTTCCCCGTTCCCCCGCCGGCGCCGCTGCCCCCGGTGGTGCCGCTGCCGCCGCCGGTGCCCGAGCCGCCATGCGGGCC
>JAIBBQ010000310.1 GCA_019694595.1 Myxococcaceae bacterium | reverse complement strand
GTGCGGACCGCGTCGCGGTGACCCCCGGCGGGTGGACGGTGGGCACCGCCACCGGCGACGTGCACGTCGACGTGGGCGACGCCGGCGTCACCGCGGAGAGCGTGCGCGCGCTCGACGCGCGCCCCGAGGCGCCGCTCGCCGCCGAGCTGCAGGCGCGGTTCCAGGGCGCGTTCGGCCCGGGGCACACCTCGGCCTTCGTCGACGTGGGGCAGCTGCTCGCGGAGCTGGAGCAGCCGCGGCAGATCCCCGGGCTCGACGCCGCGCGGCTGGTGACGGTGCAGGGCTTCACCATGGCCTTCGCTCAGCAGCTGACCTCGGTGGGCACCGCGTTCCTGGACCTCGAGCCCAAGGGCCGGCGCATCGCCGTGCGCGGCGCGCTCACCCTGCGGCAGAAGAGCCCGCAGTGACGGTGGTGGTGCGGTACTTCGCTGCGGCCCGCGAGCGGGCCGGGCGCGCCGAGGAGACCGTCGCGCTGGGCGGTGCGGCGACCGTCGGGCAGCTCTTCGAGCGCCTCGCCGGGGCGCACCCCGGCCTCGCGCCGCTGCGGCCCCACCTGCGCTTCTCGCTCAACCTCGAGCTGGTGGACGACGGCGCCGCGGTGAAGGACGGCGACGAGCTGGGGCTGATTCCCCCGGTGTCCGGCGGAGCGGGCGCGCTGGCCATCGAGAGCGCGCCGCTGTCGCTGGACGCGGTGGTGCGCGCGGTGTCGGGGCCCGCCCACGGCGCGGTGGTGACCTTCACCGGCGCGGTGCGGGACGCCACCCAGGGCCGGCCGGTGGTGCGACTGGAATACGAGGCCTACGGGCCGCTGGCGCTCAAGCAGCTGGAGGCCATCGCCCAGGCGGCGAGCGAGCGCTTTTCGGCCCGCCTCGCCATTCACCACCGGGTGGGCACGCTGGTCCCCGGCGAGCTCGCGGTGGTCATCGCCGCCGCGGCGCCTCACCGGGCGGAGGCCTTCGAGGCCTGCCGCTTCGCCATCGAGCGGCTCAAGGCCGAGGTGGCGGTGTGGAAGAAAGAGGTCTTCGCCGACGGCTCGGTGTGGGTGGGCTTGGGCCCGTGATTCGGCTATAGGCGCGCGGTCTGGCCGGCCGTCCTTCGTTTCACCTGAAAGTTCCTCCAATGAACCTGTCGACCCTTCGCGTGGCGCTCCTGGGCATGGGCATCGGCCTGCTGGTGGCCCTGGCTCCGTCGTGCGGCAAGAAGTGTGGCCCCGACACCTGCAGCACCGGCTGCTGTAACGCCAAGAACGAGTGCGTGGGCGGCACCGACACCGCGACCTGCGGCAAGGGCGGCGCGAGCTGCTCGGCGTGCTCCGGCACCGACACCTGCACCGACGGCGCCTGCACCCCGGTCATGGTGATGGACGCTGGCCAGGACGCGGGCGAGGTCGACGCCGGCCCGCCGCCGTGCGTCACCGACGACGACTGCTCGTACCTGAAGACCGGCAAGCGCTGCGCGATGGACGGCCAGTGCGTCGACGGGCGCGGCTGCAACTTCGACAGCGACTGCTCGAGCGAGGACTCGGCCGACTACTGCTACCGCTTCGGCGTGCAGTGCCGGTGCGTCACCTCGGGCGCGGGCGCGCCGAGCGGGTACTCGGGCGTCTGCCACCGTCGCAAGGCGGCCTGCGACGAGTGCACCACCGACTCGGAGTGCGGCGACGGCCTGCTCTTCACCCCGCAGGGCAAGTGCGCGGCGCTGCCGGGTGACTCCAGCGGCAAGAAGTACTGCCGCCAGCAGCCCCAGGGCAGCTGCCCGTGCGGTCTCATCAACGACGGCAACGGCTACTGCATCCCCCAGAACGGGAGCTGCGCGACCAAGGCCTGCTCGAAGGACGGGGACTGCGGCGCCGGCACGGTGTGCAACAGCACCACCTGCGGCATCTGCGTGGCGCGCTGCCGCTGGGACTTCGACAAGAAGGCCGTGGCCTCGCCGGGCTGCCCGCCGGGCAAGACCTGCTGGGTCGACTCCGCGAACCTGAAGCCGGACAGCCCGTACTACGGCTCGGGCCGCTGCCAGTCGCCGTGCACCGGTGAGGACGACTGCACCCGGTCGGACGCCGGCAACCCCTTCGGCGGGCCGAACCTCACCTGCCGCGCGGAACAGACCTCCGCGGGGCTGTCGGAGAAGCGCTGCCGCGCCAAGGGCGAGTGCATGGACAACCTGGAGTGCCCGCAGGCGCCGCCCACGGAGATCTACCTGGGCTACTGCGACCGCGGCACGTTCGAGTGCAAGAACAACACGTGCCGCGTGGGCAACGACGTGCTGACCGGCACGCCGTACAAGGACTGCCGCGCGCCGTACTCGTGCGCTTCGGACGCGGGCACCAACTACTGCCGGCTGCTCACCTGCGCGGAGCAGGGTGGTGCGGCGATCGCGTGCTCGCGCGGCCAGTACTGCTGCGGTGAGGACAAGGACGGCGACGGCAAGGCCGACCCGTGCCCGCCCAAGTCGGAGCAGGACCAGGCCGGCTGCTACATGCGCCCTGCGCCGCCGTTCTGCCAGATGTGCATGAGCGACGAGGACTGCAAGAACATCCAGCTCCCGGCGTACCTGTCGGGCAGCACGGCGTGCGCCAACGGCTCGCGCTCGCCGAGCTGCAGCCCGCTGCCGCTGGTGTGCCTGTACGGCGGCAACAAGGGCATGCAGATGGGCGTCAACGCCTGCGCGCCGGCGACGTTCAACGACAAGTCGCGCGACAGCAACGGCCTGGGCAAGGACGTGCGTGGCTGCCCGGCACAGTACCCGCCGATCCTCGTGCGGCCCAAGTTCGCCCAGGGCGACGACTTCTGTAACAACGACACCGACTGCAACCAGGGCGGGTCGGATGCCGGCCGCTGCGCGCCGGACATGACCACCAGCCTGCAGGACGGCGGGCACCCGAAGGCGTGCATCTGCAAGGCGGGCATGGGCGACAACCAGTGCCCCAACTCGGAGGATGGTGGGTTCCTGAGTGTGTGCGGGGCGGGGGTTTCCGGAGCGACCGTGTCGTGCGTGCGCTCGGTGGTGTGCATGCCCGGGCCGCAGGTGCTGTACGCGTTGCCTGATGCGGGTGGCTGCGGGCTCTGAGGTTCGGTTGGGCGTTCGGGTCGGGGGGCCTCGGCGCGCCAGGACGGGTTCGGGTTCGGGGTCGTTCACGGGGCCCCGGGTTGGTCGGACAGCGGCGGGATTGGACGGGCAGGGGACGGGCCTCGAGGTGGGCCGTGTTTCCCGGTCGCACCGTCCTCCGTCCGCTCCCCGGAGCCCCGTCTTCCGACGCCCCGTGAACGAACGCGAACCCGAACCCGTCCTGGCGCGACGAAGAACGTCGAGCCTTCGCACTTGAACGCCCTCGAGCGTGGACCTCCCGACGCGCGGGGTCCTTCGCCGACCGGGTTTCGGGTTCGGAGTCGCTCACGGGGCCCGGGGTTGGCCGGACCATGGCGGGAACGGACTGGACGGTGAACGGACAGCGTCAGTCGCGGAAGCGACGGCTGAGCGCGACCACCTCGCGGTAGCCCGCGAGCTCTTGCGCGGTGCGCTCCGCCGACCAGCCCAGCTTCGCAGCCAGCCTCTTGGCCACCGGCTCCGCAGCGGCCAGCCCCTGGTCGCGCCCGCGCAGCACCAGCGGCACCCTTCGGGTGAGCACGTCATCGAGGGTCGCGGCCAGCTCGTGCTCCACCGCCTCGTCGACCTGCGCGTAGAGGTACGGCAGCTCGGGATCCACCGGCGCCTTGGCCGTGGGATCCGCGACGGTGCGCTGGGCGACCGCCTTGGCGCGCGCGCCGAAGGTGAGCGCGAGATGCTCGGCCTGCGCCCGGGTGAGCCCCAGCTGCTCGAGCGGCCCGACCACCGCGTCGAGCTGCGCGTCGGAGTCGAGCCCCACCGCGCCGGGGAGATCGCGGCTGCCGGTGGTGCAGCTCGCCTTCACCCCCAGCTGCTCGAGCGCCTGGTCCACCACCTCCATCGCGATGCGGCGGTAGGTGGTCAGCTTGCCGCCGGCGATGGTGAGGAACCCCGGCCGCTCGAAGATCATGTGCTCGCGCGACGTCTGGTAGGCGCCCACGCCCTCGGGCGGCTTGAGCAGCGGGCGCAGCCCCGTCCACGTGGCGAGGATGTCGCCCAGCGTGAGCTTGGCCTCGGGGAAGTACTGGTTCGCCGTCTCCAGCAGGTAGTCGGCGTCGTCGCGGTCGGCGTGGGCGTGGTCCGCCTTGCCGTCGTAGAACGTGTCGGTGGTGCCGATGACCGTGCGGCCCAGGCCCCACGGAATGCAGAACACCACCCGCTTGTCGCGCGGCGACGCCATCATCAGCGCGTTGCGCACCGGCAGCCGCGCCGCGTCGACCACGATGTGCACGCCCTTGGTCGGCTTGAGGATCTGCGCCTCGCCCGCGAGCGTCCGCACCTCGTCGCTCCAGGGCCCGGTGGCGTTCACCACCACCTTCGCCCGCAGCTGAACCGAGCGGCCCGGGTTGAGCTCGTCTTCGACCACCAGGCCCTTCACCCGGTCGCCGTCCTTGAGGAGCTTGCCCGCCCGGGCGTGGTTCACCACCACCGCGCCCAGCGCCCGCGCGTCGAGCACGTTTTCCAGCGTCAGCCGGGCGTCGTCGGTGAGGCAGTCGTAGTACTGGATGGCGCCCGTCAGGCCTTCACGGCGCAGCGTGGGCTCGAGCTCCAGCGCCTTCCGCGCCCGGTAGGTGCGGTGGTTGCGGTAGCTGCGGAAGAAGCAGAAGGCGTCGTAGATCCACAGGCCGACGTCGAGCGTGAGCAGCCAGCGCCGGTCGCCTGCGTAGCGGGTGACCAGGAAGGGCAGGGGCCGCACCAGGTGGCGGGCCCGGTCCATCAAGAGCTTGCGCTCGTTGACGCTCTCGAAGACGAGCTTGAGCTCGGCCTGCTCCAGATAGCGCAGCCCGCCGTGCACCAGCTTGGACGACTTCGACGAGGTGCCCGAGCCGAAGTCGAGCTTCTCGATCAGCGCCACCTTGAGGCCGCGCAACGCGGCGTCGCGCGCGATGCCGGCGCCGGTGATGCCGCCGCCCACGATGGCCAGGTCGTATTCGCGGCGCTCGAGCTCGGCGAGCGCCTGGGTCCGCCAGTCAGACATCCTTAAATCTTTCGCCGCTTTCCGGTCCGCTTGTAGGTCACGTAGTCGGAGACGATGGTGCCGTGGTCGAAGCAGAGGTCTCCGGGAATCGCGTCGAGCGCGAAGGCCTTGGCCTCGGCGGCGTCGTCGCTGCCCTGCGGCTCGCCTTCCGCCCAGCCGATGTACACGGTGGAGATGGTGTGCTGCCGCGGGTCCCGCCGGGGGTCGGAGTAGGTGAAGAACTGCTCGGTGAGGTCGACCTCGAGCCCCGTCTCCTCGTGCACCTCGCGCACGCACGCCGCGTGCAACGTCTCGCCTTCGTCCACGAAGCCCCCGGGGAGCGCCCAGCCGAGCGGCGGGTTCTTGCGCTTGATGAGCACGATGCGGTCGCGCGGCAGCTCGACGATGCAATCGACCGTCGGCGTGGGGTTCTTGTACTGGGCCATGGGTGCGAAGAAGACTTGTAGCACCGGGCGGCTCGGGCGCACCTGAAACGGTGAGGTGCCGGCGGCGGCGACGAGTGCACCTCCACCTCCGTCGAACGTGCGACGCTTCCTCCCCTCGTTCGTCTCTTCTGGCAGCTCGACAACCCTGCGCGATTCCAAGGACACCTCTCGATGAGCAAGCCCATCACCCCCGCCCCCGCCGGCACCGTCACCACCGCCCGGGCCGCCGCCGTGGCCCAGCCGCCCGCGCCCGCCGCGGCCGGCAAGCCCGCCCCTGCCG
>JAIBBQ010000309.1 GCA_019694595.1 Myxococcaceae bacterium | reverse complement strand
GGTCGTCATCGGTGGCGCGCTCGCGGTCCTGGCGGCCGGCATCCTCGTCGCGGTGGCCTGGCCGCACGCCGACCCCACGCCCGCGGTCGTCGAGATCCCGCCGCCGCCGCCGGTCCCGGCGCCGAGCGTCGCGCCGCCCACACCGCCCGCTCCCGCCGACCCGCCCCCGGTGAAGCCTGGCCCCACGGCGGAGACGGTGGCGGCCCACGACCCGCCCGCCACCCCGACGCCGCCGGTGAAGCCCCAGGGCACCGGGAAGGTGGTGCCCCAGGTGAAGCCCGTCGCGAATACCGGGCCGGCGACGGTGGTGGTGACGGCGACCCACGAAGGCAAGCTGTCCTGGGCCTGGCTCGACGTCGACGGCATGCGCCAGGGCGCGACGCCCAAGCGCCTGACGCTGGAGCCGGGGCCGCATACGCTGCAGCTCAGCCGCGACGGCTTCCGGACGGTGACCCGGTCCGTCTCGGTGGCGGCGGGTGAAGACAAGAAGCTGTCGGTGCCGATGGAGGCCCAGTGAAGCGCGTGCTCTGGTTGTGGCTGATCGCAGTGCCGGTGCTCGCGGCGCCCAAGCCCAAGGCGACGCCCGTCGAGCAGGCGGCGGCGCTGATGGCCGAAGGCGAGCTACAGAAGGCGCTCAAGACGCTCGACGCCGCGCTCCCCAAGACGACGGCGACCAAGGCGCTGGTGGCGCTGCAGCTGCTGCGCGGCCAGTGCCTCGCCGGTCTCCAGCAGACCGACAAGGCGCTCGCCGCCTTCACCGCGGCGCTCGAACGCGACGTGGGGGCCGAGCTCGACGCGTCGTCGGCCAACCCCGAAGCCATCGAGCTGCTGGAGCGCGCGCGCTCGAAGTTCCCCGGCGAGCTGTCGGTGTCGCTGGCGGGCGGCGCCAAGGGCGAGGTGCGCCTCGACGGCAAGGTGCTGGGCCCGGCGCCGCTGCGGACCAAGGTGCTGCCCGGGCCGCACACGCTCCAGGCCGAGAGCGACGACGGCCGCTCGGCGAACCGCACCGTGGAGCTCAAGGCAGGGCGTCTGCTCGAGGTGTCGCTGGAGCTGGGCGAGGCGAAGCCGAAGGCCACGCCCACGCCCGCCGCGGCGCCCAGGCCCGAGCCGTCGGCCGCAGTGGCCCCCGTGGCCGCCACGCAGGAGGTCTCCGCGGCTCCGTCGTCCGGGCGCTCGAAGCTCGGCTGGCTGCCCATCGGCGTGGGCGCGGCGGCTGCTGGCGTGGGCACCGCGTTCCTGGTGTCGGCGAGCGGCGCGCACGCGGCCTTGACCGGCACGGGCGCTCCCCTGTCCGGCGCCGAGGCCGACGCGGCGGTGGCGCGCGGGAAGCTCGGTCAGCCGCTGGGCATCGCGCTGGTGGCGGTGGGCGGCGCGGCCATCGTCGGTGGCGTGGTGATGCTGCTCGTCTCGTCGTCGGGCGAGCCGGGCAACGCCGAGCTCGGCGTGGCGCCCGTGGCCGGCGGCGGGGTGGTGTCAGTGTCCGGGCGGTGGTGAGGCCGTCGCCCCCGCGCGGGCCGCGGCGGCGATGACCAGGGCCCACCCGGTGAGGAAGGCGAGCCCGCCCAGCGGGGTGATCGCGCCGAACCACCGGGGCGCGCCCAGGGCCATGGCGTAGAGGGTGCCGGAGAAGATCGCCACGCCGGCGGCGAAGGCGCTCCCGGCGGCGAGCGGGAGCCGGCCCCGGGGCATTGCGGCCAGGGCGAGCACGGCGACCGCGTGGATCAGGTGGTAGCGCGCCCCGGTCTCCCAGAAGCCCAGGCGCTCCGAGGCCTCCGCCAGGCCGGCCAGGCTCGCCTTGAGGCCGTGGGCTCCGAAGGCGCCCAGGGCCACCCCGGAGAGCCCCAGGGTGCCTCCCAGCAGCCCGAGTGGACGGTTCATGCCTGGGGGCTGTAGCAGATCCGACCACGTCGCTTGACGCCAAGGGCCTGATCCTCGTAGACGGGCGGTCCTTTTTCCGGACCCTTCTCTTGGGGGGTACCGGGTCACGACACGAGGTCGCAGATGTACGCAGTCATTCGGACGGGTGGAAAGCAGTACCGGGTCAGCGAAGGCGACGTGGTTCGCATCGAGCTCATCAAGGGCGACGTCGGCGCCGAGGTGAAGTTCGACCAGGTCCTCATGCTGGGTGGCAACGATGCCCCCAAGGTGGGCCGGCCCACCGTCAGCGGCGCCAAGGTGGTGGGGAAGATCCTCCGCCAGGACAAGGCCCGCCGCGTGCTGCACTTCCGCAAGGAGAAGGAAGGCTGGACCCGCCGTCGCGGTCACCGCCAGAACTTCACCGAGGTGAAGGTCACCTCCATCTCCGGCTAAGGCCGTACGAAAGGCTCACCACCATGGCTCACAAAAAAGGGCAGGGCAGTTCCCGCAACGGCCGCGACTCCAACGCGCAGCGCCGTGGCGTCAAGGTCTTCGGCGGCGAGACGGTCACCGCGGGCAGCATCATCGTGCGGCAGCTCGGCACCAAGATTCACCCGGGCGTCAACGTGAAGCTCGGCCGTGACTTCACGCTCTTCGCCACCAAGGACGGCGTGGTCACCTTCGAGCGTCTCGGCCGCGACCGCCGCAAGGTCTCGGTCTATCCGCCCAAGGCCGGCGCCGCGGCCTAAGCCGCTTCGCCTTCGCCACTTTCGAGCGCGAGCGGGTCGCGACTGGACGAAGCGTCCGGCCGGCCCGCTCGAGCTTTTTTGAACGCACGCCCCAAAGGTCTTCGCGATGAAGTTCGTGGATCAGGTCCGCATCCAGGTGAAGGCGGGCGACGGCGGCAACGGCTGCATCGCCTTCCGGCGGGAGAAGTACATCGAGAAGGGCGGCCCGTCGGGCGGCGACGGCGGCAACGGCGGCAGCGTCATCTTCGTCGCCAACCCGCAGCTCACCACGCTGCTCGACTACCGCTACCTGCAGCACCACCGCGCGCGGTCGGGCCAGCACGGCATGGGCGGCGACTGCAACGGCAAGAGCGCCGAGGACCTGGTGCTCGAGGTGCCGGTGGGCACGCTGCTGCGCGACGAGGCCACGCAGCAGGTGCTGGTCGACCTCTCGGAGCCGGGCCAGCGCTTCGTCGCTGCCCAGGGCGGCAAGGGCGGCCTGGGGAACATGAACTTCGCCAGCTCCACCCGGCAGACCCCGCGCTTCGCGCAGGACGGGGTGCTCGGCGAGGAGAAGACGCTGATCCTCGAGCTCAAGCTGCTCGCCGACGTGGGCCTCATCGGCTACCCCAACGCGGGCAAGAGCACGCTCATCAGCCGCATCAGCCGCGCGCGCCCGAAGATCGCCGACTACCCGTTCACCACGCTCGTCCCCAACCTGGGCGTCGTCCAGTACAAGGACGGGCTGTCCTTCGTGGCCGCCGACATTCCCGGCCTCATCGAAGGGGCGAGCGAGGGTGTGGGCCTGGGCCTGCAGTTCCTGCGGCACGTGGAGCGCTGCCGGGTGCTCATTCACCTGGTCGACCTGTCCGCCGCGCCGGAAGGCCGCGACCCGGTGAAGGACTTCGACGCCATCAACCGCGAGCTCGCGCGCTACAGCCCCGAGCTCGCCAAGCGGCCGCAGGTGGTGGTGGGCAACAAGGTCGACCTGCCCCACGCGCGCGAGGCGCTCGGCGCCTTCGAGAAGACGCTCGCGCGCCGCAAGAAGACGGTGCTGCCGCTGTCCGGGGCCACCGGCGAAGGGCTCCAGGCGGTGCTCGATGCGGTGGCGGCGATCCTGTACGCGCCGCCCAAGGCCGAGGTGCGGCCCGAGCGGCGCGTGCGGCCTGCGAAGCGGCCCGTCGCTGCGAAGAGTTCGGCCAAGAAGGCGCCCGCGAAGAAAGCGCCCGCCAAGAAGGCCAAGGCGAAGGTGAAGGCGAAGGCCGCGAAGCCGAAGGCCCGCCCGCCCGCGCGCGCCAAGCCCACGAAGAAGGCCGCGGCCAAGCGATGACCGGGGGCGGCCCCAGGTACGAGCCGCTCGAGGAAGCGGCGCTCACCGCGGACCTGGTGCTGCCGCCGCGCAAGCAGCGCATCGACGAGGTGCTGCGCCACCGCACCCGCTCGCTCGCGGTGGTGCTCGACCGGCTGGAAGACAGCTTCAACATGGCGGCGGTGCTGCGCACCTCGGAAGCCCTGGGCGTGCAGGACGTGCACGTCATCAAGAACCCCGACGTGGGCTTCAAGCCCAACCAGCGCGTCACCCAGGGCTGCGACAAGTGGCTCGACGTGCACCGCCACGACTCGGCGGCCCAGGCCCGCGCGGCGCTCAAGGCGGCGGGCTACCGCATCGCGGTGTCGGCGGTGACGCCCGAGGCGGTGAGCCTCTTCGACCTCGACTTCACTCCCAAGACGGCGCTCGTCTTCGGGAACGAGCGCTTCGGCGTCTCCGCCGACGTGCTGGCGATGGCGGACACCGTCTTCTGGCTGCCGATGCACGGCTTCACCCGCTCGCTCAACATCTCCGCCGCGGTGAGCGCGTCGCTGACCCGCGCGGTGTCCTGGCGCAAGGAACGCCTCGGCGTGGAAGGCGACCTCACGCCGGACGAACTGGAAGCCCTGCGCGCCCGGTTCCTCAAGCTCTCGCTCAAGCAGCGCGGCCGGCTCTTCGGCAGCAACCCTTGAACATCGCAGCAGCCCCCCCGTCGAAGGCGTAAGAGGCCCACATGCAGAGCCCGCTCTTCCTCATCGCCTGCTTCGCCGTCAGCGACCTGGTGGCGCCGCCGCCCAAGGTGGCTCCCAAGCCCGCCGCGGTGGTCGACGCGGGCTCGAGCGCCTCCCAGGCCCCGGATGCGGGCAGCCCGCGGTCCGACATCGGGGCGCCGCCCGCGCCCGCCGCCGCCGCGAAGCCGATGGAGCCCGCGGTGAAGGCGCTCGTCGAGCGCATGCAGGCCTTCTACGAGAAGACCCAGGACTTCACCGCCGACTTCCAGCAGTCGTACGCGTACGCGGGCTTCAAGAAGGTGCAGCAGTCGAGCGGCAAGGTGACCTTCCGCAAGCCGGCGCTGATGCGCTGGGAGTACGCCAAGCCCTCGCCCAAGACCTTCGTGCTCGCGGGCGACAAGGTCTACGCGCACGACCCCGAGGCGATGACGCTGACCAAGGCGTCCATCGCCACCAACCAGCTGTCGGCGTCGGTCACCTTCCTCTGGGGCCAGGGCAAGCTCGCCGACGAGTTCTCCATCGCCAAGGTGGCGTGCGAGAAGTGCACCGGCACGCTGCTGGAGCTCACCCCGCTCAAGCCCGACCCGCGCTTCCGCGTGGTGCGGCTGGAAGTCGACCCGGTCTCCGCCCAGGTGGTGAAGAGCGTGGTGGTGGACCCCGACGGCAGCACCAACTCCATCGCCTTCGGCAAGCTCACCACCAACACCGGCATCGACGAGAAGGCCTTCAAGCTCTCTCCGCCCGAGGGGACGCAGGTGGTGGACTACACTGCGCCGCATGCCCCCGCGCCCGCGCCGAAGCCTTGAGGCGCTCTGGCTGCTCGCGCTCGCCCTGGTGGCCGACGGCGGCCACCGCGAGCTCGCGGCGCCCACCTCGAAGGACCTGACCGACCTCACCGTCGCGCTCGAGCGCAGCCCGGGCATGAGCCTGGTCTTCCCGGGCCAGGTGGGTGCGGTGCCGGCGCGGGTGCGCGTCGACGTCACCGCCCTGCGCACGCTCGCCACGCGCGGCTGCTTCGAGTCGGAGCCCCAGGTGCGCGCGCGGGTGAAGGTGCAGACGCCGGCGGGCGAGGTGCTGGGCATCGACGAGGTGGAGCTTCCGGGCCTGCGCTTCGGTGCCGCCGCGCTGCCGCCGCTTCCCGCGGGCCTCGAGCGGGGTGACGGGTG
>JAIBBQ010000308.1 GCA_019694595.1 Myxococcaceae bacterium | reverse complement strand
CGGGTGGCCGGCGACGAAGGCTCGCGGCGGGTGCTCATCGGCTCCGCGCGCGCGGCGTGGCTCGCGGTGCCGGGGAGCGGCTCGCGGCTCGAAGGCCAGGTCGCGGTGCGCGCGTGGTCGGGGCAGCTCTTCGGCGGCGGCGGCGAGGTGCTCCTGGGTGCGCCGCTCGGCGGCGGCACGCTCGCGCCGGGCGCGCTCGACGGCGCGCGGCTGTCGGTGCAGGTGCACCCGCTCGACCGGTTGTCGCTCCAGGCCGACGGCCGGTACCAGTCGGGCGCGGCGGGCGGCTTCTCCGACGCGGCGATGGTGGTGGTGGGCCGCAGCTTCCGCGCCAGCGCCGACGCCACCTTCGACCTGTTGCCGTCGCTGTCGCTCTCGCTGCGGGGCGGCGGCGCGCGCCAGGTCGGCGCCGCGGTGTCCCAGCTCTACGTGGGCCCGGTGGTCACCTGGAGCCCGGGCGACCTCGGCCTGCAGCTGGGCTACCTCGAGGAGCTGGGCTGGCTGCGCGGCCGCAGCGCGTCGCTCGGGGTGTGGGTGTCCTTCGCGCGCCGGGTGCGGCTGCAGGCGCGGGGCGGGTGGTTCGAGCAGCAGAACACGGCCGCCGCCTCGGGCTTCGCGGGCCGCGACTTCGGCGCCTCCGTGCTGCTCGACGCCGACCTGACGTCGTGGCTGTCGCTGCGCGTCTCCGCGCTGGGGCGGACCAGCCCGCAGAGCACGGGGCTCGCCAGCGCGCTCGACGCGGCGCTCGAGCTGTCGGCGCGCTTCTAGGCGCCTCGAGGGCTCGTCAGTCCTTCGGCGAGCCGAGCGGCTTCTTGGTGGGCTTCTTGCGCGCGGCCGCGGGGCCCTTGGCCCGGGACTTCTTGCCGATGGTCTTGGCGCCGGGGCGGGTGGTCCGGGGCGGCTCCTCGGCGGGGAGCGGCGTCTCGTCGGTCGCCTCGTCGGCGGCAGCCTCGGCCTCGGCCTCGCTCACCGGGGAGACAGGGGGGCTGCCCGCGGGCGCGGTGGCGAAGTCCTTCACCTTGTCGCTGGCGACCTTGAGCGCACCTTCCGCCTTGCGGACGCCGACGTCGGCGAGGTCGGCCACTTCCTCGGCGGTCTTGCGGGCCCAGGTGCTCAGGTCCTTGAGGCCGGCGCGGACCTTGGCCTGGGTGGCGGGGTCGTTCACCTCGCGCAGGATGCGCTGACCTTCTTCCTTGATGTCGCGCGTGGCCCGCTGGAGCTCGGCCTGGGTGCGCTTGAGGAAGTCCTTCACCTTCTGATCGAACGGGGAATCGGACATGGCGTGCACGATGTACCAACGTCCACGGCGCCGCGCGATTGCTAGAGTCCTGTCCGCTTGGCACGCCTGGTCCGCCACTTCATCGAAGAGCCGAGGCCCTGCGCCTACTTGCCGCAGGAGCAGGCGTCGCTCGAGTACCGGTTGATGGTGAACGTGTCCCCCGCGGAGCTGGAGGCGCTGCTCGAGCGCGGGTGGCGCCGCTTCGGCCCCGCGTACTTCCGGCCGGCGTGCAAGGCCTGCCAGGGCTGCGTGTCGCTGCGGCTCGACGTGGCGTCCTTCGTGGCGACCGAGAGCCAGTCCCGCGCGTGGCGGCGCTGCCGGCGCTTCCGCTTCGAGCAGGGCAAGCCCCGGGTGGACGCGGCGCGGCTCGAGCTCCATTCCGCGTGGCACCAGACCCGCGAGCAATCGCGCGGGTGGGACCCCAACGTGGTGACGGAAGAGGAGTACGCGACCCAGTTCGCCTTCCCGTCGGCCACCGGCCGGGAAATGGCCTGGTACGACGGGGAGCGGCTGGTGGCGCTGTCGCTGCTCGACGTCACGCCGCACAGCGTGTCGGCGGCCTACTTCTTCTACGCGCCCGACATCGCGCGGCTCTCGCCCGGGGTGGCGAACGTGATGGCCTGCATCGAGCTGGCGCGGGCCAGCGGCGCGGCCCACGTCTACCTGGGGTACCGCGTCGAAGGGTGCCCGTCGCTCGAGTACAAGGGCCGCTTCCGTCCGCACCAGGTGCTGACGAGCCGGCCGGCGCTCCAGGAAGCCCCGGACTGGGGCGACGGGGCCTGAAGACGCGACGAAGGCCGCCCCTCGGCGAGCGAGGAGCGGCCTTGCGGTGCAGCGCCTGAAGCGAAGGCTTACTGGCAGCGGCCCATGACGCAGGTGAGGCCGAACTGCGCGCAGTCCTGGGTCGACTGGCAGGTGAAGCCCCCGTCGGCGCCGCCCGAGCCGCCGTCGGTCTTGACGACGCCGCCGTCCTGGCCGCCCGAGCCGCCGTCGGTCTTGATGACGCCGCCGTCCTGACCGCCCATGCCGCCGTCGGTCTTGATGACGCCGCCGTCCTGGCCGCCCGTGCCGCCGTCGGTCTTGATGACGCCGCCGTCCTGGCCGCCCATGCCGCCGTCGGTCTTGGTGCCGCCGTCCGCCGGGGGCGGGAAGGCGTGCACGCAGATGTTCATCTGGCAGAACTCACCCGCGAGCGTGTTGCAGTCCGCGTTCGAGTTGCAGCGGCCCGGGCCGGCGTCGGGCTTGGCCACGCACGCGCCCATCGCGCAGATCTGCCCCTGGACGCCGCAGTCCGAGTCCGTCTGGCACTGGGGCGGGTGCTGGGTGACGCAGGTGTTGGCCTGGCAGACCTGACCGAGCATCGCGTTGCAGTCGGCGTTGGTGTTGCACTGGTGGGCCGCGCTGCAGGTGCCCATCACGCAGGCGGAGCCCACCGCGCAGTCGGCGTCGGCCACGCAGGAGGTCTTGAGGACACAGGTGGCGTTCTGGCAGGTGTAGCCCTGCTGGCAGTTGCAGCCGCCCTGGAGCGGCGTGCGGCAGTGCCCGCTGCGGCAGACCTTGCCCGCCGCGCAGTCGGCGTTGACGCGGCAGTTGGGCAGCCGCTTCACCTGGAACTTGGAGAAGCCGCCCACCGGGAAGCTGACCGTGCGGCTCGCGGCGTCGAGCGTCGCGGGGACCTCGAGCTGGGTGCCGTCGGCCTCCTCGATGAAGGCCACGTACTCGGCGTCGTCGAGCGGCTCGGGCACCGCCACCGGCATCACCATGGTGGCGGAGGTGGCGAACAGCAGGCCCGACGGGCCCCACTCGGCGACCGCGCTGGAGCGGGTGCCGTCGGTGGCGAGGTCCTGCGGCGCGCGGTCCACCGAGAGGGTGGTGTCCTGCGCGAGCGCGCCCGCGGGAATGGTGAGGCGCATGCCCGCCAGCACGGTGTCCTCCTCGGAGCTGACGCTGATGACCGCGCCCTGCGACGCGGTGACCTGCTGGGTCTTGATGTAGCGGGACCCCACGAGCTGGGTGCCTCCGCAGCCCACGGCGGCCAGGGCCGCGGCGAACAGGATCGTGTGCTTCTTGAACGTCGTCATCGGTGTTCTCCCATGGCCCGTCGCCTCCACAGCGCGGTGCCGGTGAATGCGGCCCTCAGCACCGGTTGAATGCCGGGACCCCACTTCCGCGTTCAACGGGGCGTCTTGAGCAGGGTGGCCGCCTCGCGGGCGTGCTGGCCGCGGGGGAAGCGGGCGAGGTAGCTGCGCAGGCGCGCCTGGGCTTGCGCCTGGTGGTGCTGGCGGGCGGCGAGCGCCGCGAAGGCGAAGCTGGCGTCGTCGCCGGTGGCGGGATCATCGAGCAGCGCGCCGTAGTCGGCCTCGGCGGCGGGCAGGGCGCCCAGCTGCTCCTGGGCACGCGCGCGCAGGAAGCGGACCTGGCTGGCCTGCGCCGAGCGGCCGAAGCGCTCGAGGTAGCCCTGGGCCTCGTCGCGGGCATCGGCTGCGCGGCCGAGCGCCCAGAGCGACTCCAGGCGCGCGAGCGAGCGCTCGGGCTCGAGCGCTCCGGACGGGAAGCGGCTGGCCGCGGCGTCGAGCGCGGCGAGCGCCCCGGGGGCGTCGTGGCGGTGAGACAGACGCAGGGTGGCCTGGGCGACGAGCGCCGACTCCGCGAGCAGCCCGTCGCCGCGTGCGAGGGCTTCGTAGGCGCGATCGGCGCCCGCGTAGTCGCCCTGCCGCTCCAGCGCCTGGGCGGCGGCCCAGGGGTCGGCCTTGGGCCCAAGCGGGGTGAGGACGTAGCGGCCCGGGCCGCGCACCACGCGCTCGCCCTCTTCGATGACGGTGATGGAGCCGGAGGTGACCTCCAGCGTGGCGCGCGCCGGCGCGGCCTCGACCACGAGCGTGGCCGCGCTGCACTCGACGGTTCGGCCGAGCACCTCGAGCTGCAGGGTGGCGCGCGAGGACAGGCGCACGCGGCCGGCGGCGATGGCGAGGCCGCGGGCGGTGGGGGTGACCTGGGCGCCCGGCTCCACGGTGACGCCGTCGTCCGTCGCGGCGACCTCGGTGGGCGCCGGAGCCGACGGGGCGCGCAGCATGTTCCAGGTGACGAAGCCGCCCAGCGCCGCGGCGGTGACGCCGGCGAGGGCGAGCCAGGGCGAGGTGCGGGCCGGGCGCGCCGTGGACAGGCGCTCGAGCACGCGGGCCCGGGCGTTGGGGGGCGGGGCGATGTCCGCGGCGCGGGCCTCGGCGAGGAGCTGGTCGACCTTCATGGTTCGAGTCCTTCTGCGCGGGCGAGGCGCTCGAAGTCGGCGCGCGCGTGGAACAGCCGCGTGCGCACCGTGGCGGTGGGGATGCCGAGCAGCTCGCCGATGGCCTCGTGGGTGAGGCCCTCGAGCTCCTTGAGCGCGAAGACCTCGCGCTTCTTGGGGCTGAGCTGGTTGAGGAGCTGCTCGACGCGCACCAGGGCGCGGCGGGCGGAGACCTGGTCGTCGACGGCGACGGGGTGGGTCGCCTCGGCGCTGCCGAGGATGCCGGAGAAGAAGTCGCGCACCTTCTGACGCCTGCGGCGGCCCGCCACCACGTGGGCGACGATGCGGTAGAGCCAGGTGGAGAAGCGGCCCTCGTGAAAGTCGTCCAGCTTGCGGTGGGCCACCGAGAAGGCGTCCTGCACCACGTCTTCCAGGTCGGCCGGAGGCGCCCCGAGCCGGCGGGCCATGCGCCAGGCGAAGGTGAAGTGCTCGGAGTAGAGCTTTTCCCAGGCGCCGGCCTCCCCCTCGCGGCAGCGCGCGAGGAGTTCGAGATCCGAAGTGTTTTCGAACACTTGCATCGCAGGGGCGGCGGTCACGGACGGGTCCTGCGGTGAATGCCCCGAGGCGGTGGGAGCGTTCATCGGCCGAGGTCGAAGCGGAAGGAGAGGCCCAGGCCGGCGATCAGGTCGACGGGCGCCAGGCTGGCCTGGGTGGCGTCGATGCCCTCGAGGGCGAAGGTGGCGCCACCGAGCGGCGCGCTGGCGAGGACGAAGGCCCGGAGGCCCAGCGGCCCCGCGAGCCGGAAGCGCAGCTCGGCGCGCCCACCGAGGGCGGGCCGCGCCAGCACCGCGGTGGTCTTGGAGTAGAGCCGGTCACCCTCGGTCCAGCCGACGGAGAGCCGCGCGCCGGCGAGCGCCGCGGCACAGAAGCGGAGCCGGTCGCCGAAGCACGCACCGCCGGCGCCGGAGATGAGCAGCGGCCGGGTGTTCAAGGTGCCGCGCACCTCTCCCGCCAAGGTGACGGAGGAAGAGGCGGAGAGCGCGCTGCCCAGCTCGAGCCCCAGCTGCAGGCGCCCGAGGTGGACGGAGGGCGCGAGGCTCAGGCCAGCGGTGAAGGGCTGCGAGACGGGCAGCCAGCCGGAGACCGAGGCCGCAGCCTCGATGGCGTCGATGAGTGGCGCTGAGGGGGCGCCTTCCTCTGTCGCGGCGCGCTCGGCGGCAGCGCGCTCGGCGGCAGCGGCGCGTTCGGCAGCGGCGCGTTCGGCGGCAGCGCGCTCGGCAGCGGCGCGCTCGGCAG
>JAIBBQ010000071.1 GCA_019694595.1 Myxococcaceae bacterium | reverse complement strand
CCCGGCGAACGCGGTGCCGGCCTGCGCCACGAACCCCGACGCCACCGTCGCCCGGCCGGCGCCCGCGGCCCCGTCGAGCTCGGCGCGCAGCCGCTCGAGGTCCACGCCCTTCGTCGCCACGTCGGGGCGGGCGAGCGCGTCGGCCACCCGCGTCAGCGAGGCCTGTACCGTCTGCACCGGAATGCGCTTGGTGGTGGTCATCGTGCGCTCCTCGAGCGGGCCTTCACGCGAGCCCGTGCGTTCGTTCCATCGCTGTGGTGAGCCGCTCGAGAAACCGCTCGGGTGGCTCGACTTCGACTCGTCCGAATCTGGCGCAATGCGCCTCCAGAGGCGAATCGAAGGTGGGCAGCGCGAGCCCGGCACGTGCCAGCTCCCAGTCGAGCACCAGGCGCGCGGTGCGACCGTTTCCATCTTCGAAAGGGTGAATCGACACCAGGCGGGTGCAGAGCTCGGCCGCCCGCTGCACCGCGGGCCAGGTCGGCGCCTGCTGCGCCAGCCACCGGTCGAGCGCCTCGAGGGCTCTGGCGATGGCG
Source organism: Myxococcaceae bacterium (assembly GCA_019694595.1). GTDB lineage: Bacteria > Myxococcota > Myxococcia > Myxococcales > Myxococcaceae > JAIBBQ01. The sequence continues at coordinate 28,453 of JAIBBQ010000071.1, read as the reverse complement.
CGCGCCGGGAGGAACTCGTGCTCCAGCGCGCCCGACTGCACGCTGGCGCGGTCGCGAAGGGGGCGGGGCGGGGCGAGCCCTGCGACGAGCGCACCCAGGTGCGGGAGCGCGGCGCAGGTGAAGGGGTGGCCGCGTGCCGCGCGCTCGAGCGCCCACGCACTGGCCTTGGACCACGCCGCGACTTCCCGGGACGTCGCTCCGCTCTGCGCGGTCGAAGGCGAGACGCTCCAGCGCGCCTCGGGCGGCGGCACCCTCGGGCCGAGTGCGCTCAACCGCGACCAGCGCGGCGCGAGCGCGGCGACCACTTCGGGGGCGGGCGCCGTCGACCAGGCGGCCTCGGCGCGGCGGGCGAGCAGTGGCCAGGCGAGGTCCTCACCCCAGAGGCTCGACTCGTGGCGCAGGCGCTGGCGCGCCTCGTCCCAGTCCAGGGTGAGGTCGAAGCGCGCCACCGCGCCCAGGCACTGCGCGGCGTCGTAGTACGCGCCCGCGGGGAGGCGCTGCCCGGTCTCGGCGAGGTACTCGTCCTGACCCAGGGCGCCGAACGAGGTGCCGTCGGGGCGATCGATGCGCAGCGAGCCGGGGTCGAGCACCAGCTTCCGCGCGCGCAGCGCGTCTTCCAGCGCCCGGGTGACCAGCACCACCACCGAGCCCTGGGGCCGCTCGATGCGGGAAAACTCCCTGGGAGGGCTCCGCAGCGCGTCGTCGCCGGCCATCGCCGGGAAACTCTACCGGGCGGTGCCGGCCTGCGCCCGCGCTTCGGCCTCGCGCTTCAGGTCCTGGGCGAACGTCTCGAAGTTGGCGGTGAAGTCCGGCATCTTCTTCTCCGCCGAGCCGAGGAAGAAGCCCGAGTAGGTCTCCGACATCGCGAGCACGGTGCCCTGGTCCTTCGGCGTCAGCGTGAAGTGCCGCACGCCGAGGAACATGCCGTTGCCGTCTTCCCAGACCATCGCGCGCGGCGCGTCGAAGGCGCTCACGGTGAGGCTGAAGGTCCGGTCGGGGGCGACCTTGGAGACGAGCTCCACCTTCTGGCCCAGGGCCACCTGGCCTTCGAAGCGCACCAGGGTCGAGTTCCAGCGGGTGAAGGCCTTGGCGTCGGTGAGCACCGCCCACACCGTCTCGGGCGTGGCGGCGATGAAGGTGGCGACGCCGTAGTCGAGCGCGTCGTCGGTGCGGGTGCGCACTGCCTTCCCGTCTGGGGTCAGCGTGGCCGGGTCGTGCACCTGGCGCACGGTGGTGCAGCCCGCGAGCGCGAGCGCGGTGACCAGCAGGACCGAGCGCATCAGCGGTCTCCCTTCGGCGCGAGGCGGACGCGGTTGTTGCGGGGCTGGTGCTCGAGCTCGACGAGGCCGAGCAGCTCCAGCACCGGCGGCACGTAGTTGGCGAAGCGGCCGCGGTAGCCCTTGCGCAGGCCGTAGTACCCCTTCACGGGATTCTTGGGCGAGCGGGCCCAGGCCTCCACGGTGCCGTCGGCCGTCGGCTTGCCTTCGTCGGAGGTGCCCAGCGGCACCCAGTCGCCGTGGGCCTTCAGCATCGCCGCGAGGTCGTCCACGCAGCGCAGCTGGTACGAGAGCTTGGTGGTACCGACCTGCACCACCAGCGCGGGCGGGCTCGCGCTCTCGTCGCGCCACGCCTGGTAGTCGGAGGTGAGCGTCGGCGTCTTGAGGATCCACGGGTCGTCCGGCGTGCCGCTGCCGTAGGTGACGGAGTGGGACTTCGGGGGCTTCGCGGCGGTCTTCGGTCTGGCCATGTCGGCTCCTTGTGGGCCCCACTGTGAGTTCCCGAAAGGTGACATCTTCTGTCATGTATTCTTCGGGGGGCGATGCGCGCCTCCCGCCTGCTCCAGCTCCTCTTGCTCCTGCAGAACCGCGGCCGGCTCACCGCGCGGCAGCTCGCCGACGAGCTCGAGGTGACCCGCCGCACCGTGCTGCGCGACGTCGACGCGCTGACGGAGGCGGGCCTGCCGGTGGTGGTGCACCGGGGCGTGCGCGGCGGCATCGAGCTGGGCTTCAACTACCGCACGCGGCTCACCGGGCTGTCCGCCGAGGAAGCGGAGGCGCTGGGCATCGTCCTCGGCGTGCGGCTGCCGGCGCTGGAGGCGCTCGGGCTGGGAGCGGCGGGGCGGGCGGCGAAGGCCAAGCTGCTGGAGTCGCTCCCCGACGGCGTGCGGGAGACGGCGCTGCGCGCCCAGCGCCAGTTCCGCGTGGCGGGGCCCGCGAGCGCGGAGGACGACCCGCGGCTGGCGCCGCTGGCGAAGGCGGTGAGGGAAGGGCGGCGGGTGACCATCAGGGCGCGCAGCCGCACGCCCCGCACCATTCACCCGGTGGCGCTGGTGCTCACCGGGCGGCGCTGGTCGGTGGTCGACGCGCAGGCGCCGCAGGCCCCCATCGCGCTGGAGGACTGCGACGACCTCAACATCTCGGCGCTGCGCTTCTGATCAGGGCGCGCCGGCGTCGCCGGCGGCGGCCTTCTTCGCCGCGTCGGCGGCGGCGTGCGCGGCCTCGCACTCGGTCTTCTTGGCGGCGATGGCCGCGGTCTTGGCTTCCGCGCCGGCCTTGGCCGCCGTGGCCTCCTCGACCTTCTTCTTCGCCGCCTCGACCTCGGCGACGGCCTTGTCGAGCACCGGCTGCTTGGGGCGGCGCGCCGACTTCTTGAGCTTCTTGAGCGCGAACTCCGCTTCCTCCACCGCCTTGGTGGCCTGGGCCATCGCGCCCGCGGCGGTGTTGAGCGCCTCGAGCTCGCCCGAGAGCGCCGTCACCTCGCCGTCGCACGCGGTGGCCTTGGCGGCGAGCGCGGTGATCTTGGCCTGCACCTCCGCGGCCGCGGCGGCTGCCGCAGCGGCCTTGGCGGCCTTCTCGGCCTGCGATTCACAGCCGGCGAGCGCGAGGCCCACCATCGAGAGCATCAGGAGTCGAGCGTTCATGGCCGAACCCTGACACCTCGGGAGGCCCGGGGGAACTTCCTGACCGGTCGGCCCCGCCGTCAGCGGTGGCGCGACGCCAGCGTGCGCATCACCGAGTCGAGCCCCAGCCCGCGCTTGCGCAGCAGCACCAGCAGGTGGAACAGCAGGTCCGCCGCCTCGCCTTGCAGCGCGGCGTCGTCCTGCGCGAGCGCGGCCACCACCGTCTCCACCCCTTCCTCGCCGACCTTCTGCGCGGCGCGGGTGAGCGGCTCCTGCAGGAGCTTGGTGGTGTACGAGCCTTCGGGCAGCGTGCGCGCGCGCTCGGCGACCAGCCGGTCGAGGTGGCCGAGGAAGCCCACGCCCGGCGCCAGGCCTTCGGAGAAGCAGCTCACCGTGCCGCGGTGGCAGGTGGGCCCCCTGGGCCGCGCGAGCACCAGCAGCGCGTCGGCGTCGCAGTCCTCGGTCAGCTCCACCAGCTCGAGCACGTTCCCCGACGACTCCCCCTTGGTCCACAGCCGGTTCTTGGAGCGGCTGAAGAAGGTGACGGTCCTGGTGGCGCGCGTCGCCTCCAGCGCCTCGCGGTTCATGTACCCCAGCATCAGCACCTGCAGGGTGTCCGCGTCCTGCACCACTGCCGGCAGGAGCCCGCCCATCTTGTCCCACGCCAGCTCGCTCATCGGCGTACCTCGAGGCCCGCCGCGCGCAGGGCCGACTTGAGCTCGGGAATGGCGATCTCCTTGCGGTGGAAGACGCCGGCGGCCAGCGCCGCGTCGACCTTCGCCTTCTGGAAGACGTCGATGAAGTGCTGCACCGCGCCCGCGCCGCCCGAGGCCACCAGCGGCACCGACACCCGCGCGCGCACCTGCTCGAGCTGCGCCACGTCGTAGCCCTTCCCCACGCCGTCGCTGCTCATGCAGTTGAGGACGATCTCCCCCGCGCCCAGCTGTTCCACCTCGGCCGCCCAGTCGAGCGTGCGCTTGCTGCTGGCGCGGGTGTGCGCCGCGCTGCCGGTGTACTGGTAGACGACGAAGTCCGCTCCGTCGCGCTGGCTGTCGATGCCCACCACCACCGCCTGCGAGCCGAAGGCCCGGGCGAGCTCGCCGATGAGCGCCGGGCGCTCGAGCGCGGGGGAGTTGATGGAGATCTTGTCCGCGCCCGCGTGCAGCACCCGCTCGGCGTCGGCCACGCTGCGGATGCCGCCCGCCACGCAGAAGGGAATGTCGAGCGCCTTCGCGGTGCGCGCCACCCAGTCCACCGACACCGTGCGGCCTTCGACCGACGCGGTGATGTCGTAGAAGACCAGCTCGTCGGCGCCCTCGTCGCGGTAGCGCTGCGCGAGCTCCAGCACGTCGCCCAGCACCTGGTGCTCGCGGAAGCGCACGCCCTTCACCACCACCCCGTCCTTCACGTCGAGGCAGGGCACGATGCGCTTCGCTAGCACGTCGCCTCCAGCGCCTGCGCCAGGGTGAAGCGGCCCTCGTAGAGCGCCTTGCCCACGATGGCGCCGCCCACGTCCAGGTGCTTGAGCGCGGTCAGGTCGGCGAGCTGGCCCACCCCGCCGGACGCGAGCAGGTCGAGCGCCGGGAAGTTCGCGCGCAGGCCGCGGTAGAGCTCGACGTTCGGCCCCTGGAGCATGCCGTCGCGGGAGATGTCGGTGCAGAGGATGGTGCGCAGCGCGGTGTCCGCGTACGAGCGCAGCAGCTCGTCGAGGGGCGCGGTGGCGCCACCGAGCCAGCCCGCGGTGTCCACCCGGGCGACGCCGCTCTCCACGCGCACGTCGACCGCCACCACGATCTTCTCGGCGCCGAAGCGCTCCAGCAGCGTCCGGGTGAGGGTGGGGTTGCGCACCGCCAGGCTGCCGATGACCACCCGGGCCACGCCGCCGTCGAGCAGCCGCGCCACCTGGTCCGCGGTGCGCAGGCCTCCGCCGGCCTGCACCTTGAGCCGGGTGTGCTTCGCCAGCGAGAGCACCAGCTCGGTCTGCGCCGCCTGCTCGGCCTTGGCGCCGTCCAGGTCCACCACGTGCAACCACGTGGCGCCCGCCTGCGCGAAGCCCTTGGCCACCTCGAGCGGGTCGGTCGAATAGACGGTGGCGTCCTCGAAGCGGCCCTGGGCGAGCCGCACGCAGCGCCCGTGGCGCAGGTCGATGGCGGGGAAGAGGATCATAGGTGCGTGAAGCGACGCAGGAGCTCGGCGCCGGCGGGGCCCGAGCGCTCGGGGTGGAACTGCACGCCGAAGAAGTTGCCGCGCTCGACGCAGGCCGGCACCGGGCCGCCGTGCTCGGTCTGCGCGCGCACGAAGGGGCCAGCGGGCGCCATGTACGAGTGCACGAAGTAGAACTGCTGTCCTTCGAGCGACGCGTCGAAGAGCGCGGACGCGGGGCCCACGCGGTGGAGTGCGTTCCACCCCATGTGCGGCACCGTCACGCCGCGCGCCACGTCGGCGGGAATGCGGTGCACCGTGCCGTCGAGCAGCCCCAGGCAGGCGGTGTCGTTCTCTTCCGAGCGCTCGAAGAGCAGCTGCATGCCGAGGCAGATGCCCAGCACCGGCTGGGTGAGCTTGCGCAGCGGCTCCACCAGGCCGGACGCCTGCAGGCGCTTCATCGAGTCGCCCGCCGCGCCGACGCCGGGGAGGATGACGTGGCTCGCCCGGGCGATGGCGTCCGGGGCCTTGGTGAGCTCGGCGCGCTGCCCGAGCCGCTCGAAGGCGTTGATGACCGAGGCCAGGTTGGCGCCGCCGGTGTCGACGATGGCGATCACAGCACGCCCTTGGTCGACGGCAGCTCGCCGGTGCCGCTGCGCGCGATGGCCTGGCGCAGCGCGCGGCCCACGCCCTTGAAGCAGGCCTCGATCATGTGGTGCGCGTTCTGCCCGCGCACCGCGACGTGCAGCGTGGCCCCCAGGCCGTCGGCGAGGCTGCGGAAGAAGTGCTCCACCATCTCGGTGGGGAAGCCGTTGAGGTCGGGGCGGTTGAAGGTGCCTTCGAAGACCAGCAGCGCGCGGCCCGAGAGGTCGACCGACACCTTCGCCTCGGCCTCGTCCATCGGCAGCAGGAAGCCGTAGCGGCTGATGCCCACCTTGTCGCCCAGCGCCTGCTTGAGGCAGTCGCCCACGGTGAGCGCGGTGTCTTCCACGGTGTGGTGCGCTTCCACCGCGAGGTCGCCCTGCACGCCGAGCTTCATCGCGAAGCCGCCGTGCTTGGCGAGCTGCTCGAGCATGTGATCGAAGAAGGCGAGGCCGGTGTGCACCGTGCCGCCGGGCTCCCCGTCGAGGTCGACCTCCACGTGGACGGTGGTCTCCTTGGTCTTGCGGTCCTTCACCGCGCGGCGCGGCGTCGAGAGCAACGCCTGGGCGACGGCGCTCCAGCGCTCGCCGTCGGGCCCCACGCGGAAGCCCCGGAGCCCCATGTTCTTCGCCAGCTCGAGGTCGGTGAGCCGGTCGCCCACCACCGCGGAGTGCGCGGGATCGATCTGCCCCGACGACAGCCAGGCGCGCACCAGGCCCAGGTGCGGCTTGCGGCAGGTGCACTGGTCCGCGGGGAAGTGCGGGCAGATGAGCGTCTCGGCGAAGGTGATGCCCTGCGAGGTGAAGACCTCGAGCAGCTTCGCCTGCACCAGGTCGTACGCGGCCTGCGGGTACTTCGCCGTGCCCAGCCCGTCCTGGTTGGTGACCACCACGAAGGTGTAGCCGGCGTCGCGCAGCCGCAGCAGCGCGGGGATGACCTCGGGGACCAGCGCGAACTTCTCCAGCGAGTCGATCTGGTGGTCGGCTGGCTCGACGATGAGCGTGCCGTCGCGGTCGACGAAGAGGACCTTCCGGGTGCCCATCAGCCGTTCACCTGTCCCATGGCCTTCAGCAAGAGGTCGTTCTCCTGGGGCGTGCCCACCGAGATGCGCACGCAGCGCGCGAGGCCCGGCTCGTGCGAGCGGTCGCGGATGATGACGCCCGCCTCGCGGCAGGCGCGCATGGTGGCCGCCGCGTCGCGCACCCGCGCCACCACGAAGTTCGCGTCGCTCGGGTACACCCGGTCGACGCCCGGCAGCGCCTGGAGCCTCTGCACCAGCCGCGCGCGCTCGGCGAGGATGCGCGCCACCGACGCCTTCGCGCGGGCGTGGCCTTCCGGGGTGAGCAGCGGCAGCACCGCGTCCACCGCCGGCGCCGGCAGCGGATACGGCGCGCGGATCTTCTGCAGCAGCGCGATGACCTCGGCGTCGCCCAGGCCCACGCCACAGCGCGCGCCCGCGAGCCCGTAGGCCTTGGACAGCGTGCGCAGCACCACCACGTTGCGGTGGCGCGCCAGCAAGGCGGTCGCGCTCGGGGCAGTGGAGAACTCCAGGTACGCCTCGTCGACCACCAGGAGGCCGTGCTTCGCCATCGCGGTGGCGAGCGACTCCAGCACCGGCAACGGCACCACGGTGGCGGTCGGGTTGTTGGGCGAGCAGATGAAGAGCAGGGTGGTCTTCGCGTCCAGCGCGGCGGTCACCTTGGGCACGTCGACCGCGAAGTCCCGGTCGACCGCCAGCGGCACCTCGACGATGCCCGCGCCCTGGAGCTTCGCCGCCACGCCGTAGACGCCGTAGGTCGGCGGGGTGATGACGATGGCGTCGCGGTTCGCCTCGCAGAAGCCGCGCACCAGCCAGTCGATGACGTCGTCGGACCCGCGGCCGACCACCAGCTGCTCGGGGCGCACCCCGTAGTGGGCGGCGAGCGCGTTCACCAGCGCGGGCGGCTGCGGCGCCGGGTAGCGGTTGAGCGCGGCGCCCGGCACCGGGCTCTCGGGGTTCTCGTTGGCGTCGAGCAGCACCGGCGCGCTGAGCGTGGTGGAGCGCGCCGAGGTGTACGCGGTCATCGCCCGCACCGCCTCGCGCGCGAAGCTCGCCGGCCCGGGCACCTCGGCGGCCGGCTGCTTCCCCGCGGCGTCCAGACGCACGGTGATGGCGCGGGCGTGCGCCGAGAGCCCTTCCAGCTCGGCGAGGCGCTCCACCGTCGGCCCCAGGCCCGCGAGGCCCTGCGCGGTGAGCGACTGCACCGTCATGGTGCGCTCGAACGACTCGGTGGACAGCCCGGAGTACGCGCGCGCGAAGCCGTAGGTCGGCAGCACGTGGTTGGTGCCGCTCGCGTAGTCGCCCATCGACTCGGGCGTCCACGCGCCCACGAAGACCGAGCCGGCGGTCTGCACCCGGGGCACCAGCGCCGCGGCGTCGGCCACCTGGAGGATGAGGTGCTCCGGCGCGTAGCGGTTGGCCACGGCCACCGCCACCTCGAGCGAGGCCACCTGGAGCATCACCGAGGCCTCCAGGCTCTCGCGGGCGATGTCCTTGCGCGGGAGCGCGGCGAGCTGCCGCGAGAGCTCGGCCTGCACCGCGTCGAGCAGCGTCTCGTCGGTGCTCACCAGCACCACGTGCGAGTCGGTGCCGTGCTCGGCCTGCGACAGGAGGTCCGCCGCCACGAAGCGCGGGTCGGCGCCGCGGTCGGCCACCACCATCACCTCCGACGGGCCCGCCGGCATGTCGATGGCCGCGCCGTCGGCGTCCTGCGCCACCAGCAGCTTGGCGGCGGTGACCCAGGCGTTGCCGGGGCCGAAGACCTTGTCCACCTTGGGAATCGACTCGGTGCCGTACGCCATCGCGGCCACCGCCTGCGCGCCGCCGGCCTTGAAGAGCTCGCCCACCTTCAGGCCGCCCAGCGCCGCCGCCACCAGGAGGTGCGGGTCGACGCTGCCGTCGGCGCGCGGCGGCGTGCAGAGCACCCGCACCGGGCAGCCGGCGAGGCCCATGGGCACGGTGAGCATCAGGGTGGTGGACACCAGCGGCGCGGTGCCGCCCGGCACGTAGAGGCCCACCCGGCCGATGGGCCGCGTCACCCGCTCGCACCACACCCCGGGCGCCGTCTCCACCTTGAGCGGCGCGCGGCGCTGGCCCCGGTGGAAGCGCAGCAGGTTGTCGCGGGCGATCTTCAGGTCCTCGAGCGCGCGCGGGCCGACCTGGGCGTGGGCGGCGGCGAGCTCCTCGGCGGTCACCGCGAGGCGCTCGAGCCGGTGCGCGTCGAACCGGCGGGTCAGCTCGAGCACCGCGGCGTCGCCCTGCGCGCGCACCTGCTGCACGATGGGCAGCACCGTCTCGGGCGAGGCTCCGGACTTGAGCCGAGGCCGCGCGAGCGCGGCGGCACGCTGAGACTCGTCGAGGAGGTTCCAGTCGAGGCGGCGCATCGGCGAGGCCCTTCAGTCGATGATCTTCTCGACGGGCGCGATGAGGATCGAGGAGGCGCCCACCGCCTTGAGCTGCTCCACCAGCACCCAGAAGTCGGTCTCGCGGGCCACGGTGTGCACCGCGACCTTCTGGCCGTCGTCTCCCAGAGGAATGACCGACGGCGATTCCATGCCGGGCATGATCTTGCGAATGGCCTCGAGCGCACTGCGCGGGGCGTTCATCATCACGTACTTGGCGCCCACCGCGCGGGTGACGCCCACCACGCGCTGCTCCAGCCGGCGCACCAGCTGCTGCTTCTCCGGCTCGAGCGGCCGCTGGGTCTGCACCAGCACAGCCTGGCTCTCGAAGATGGTCTCCACCTCGCGCAGCCCGTTGGCGACCAGCGTCGAGCCGGTCTGCACCAGGTCGCAGATGCCGTCGGCGAGCTGGAGCGCGGGGGCGATCTCCACCGAGCCGTTCATCTCCACGCAGCTCGCGGTGACGCCCTTGCTCTTCAGGTACCGGCCCAGCAGCTGGGGGTAGCTCGTCGCCAGGCGCTTGCCGTCGAGCGTCTTCGCGCCGTCGTAGCGGTCGCCCTTGGGCACCGCGATGGCCAGCCGGCACTTGCCGAACCCGAGCGCGGTCAGCGTGCGCACGTTCTCGGCCACGTTCACCGCGCGCGCGGCGAGCGTCTCCTCGAGCACGTTCTGGCCGACGATGCCCAGCTCGCAGATGCCTTCGTAGACGTAGAGCGGGATGTCGTCGTCGCGCACCAGCATCACGTCGATGGGGAAGCTGCTGCTGGGGAAGAGCAGCTGGTCGGTGCGCACGTCGAAGTCCACGCCGCAGCGGCGCAGGAGCTCGACCGAGCGCTCCGAGAGCCGCCCCTTCTTCTGGATGGCGATGCGGACGCGGGGGGTGGGGTTCATCGGGGCGGACGCTCGTGCGGAGATGGACGGGGGACGCGAAAGCGTAGCGGAAAGCGGCCCCCGCGCCATTGGGACTGTCGCGTGGCGGGTGACAGCGTCCTGTCCGATGCGCCACGGGGGGCGCCGCAGCCCCCCGCGATCACTGCCGGGCGCCCGTGGCCGCAGTCTTGCTCACCTCGGCCTACCTCGCAGTCACCCGAAGGTGAGCGCCATGGGCGTGAAAGTTCCGATCAGCAGGGTCGCCGCGATGGAGAACGCGCACTACGGCCACATGAAGGTCGGCGACACGGAGCTCACCGGTCAGCTCACCCAGGTGGCGAGGGACGTCGACGGCGCCGCGGGAGGCCCCAAGGACGGGTACGTCAGCCGCGAGGAGCTCGTCGCGTACCAGAAGCAGATCGACGGCAGCCGCACCTGGAACGCCTCGACCAAGACGCTCCTCTCCAGGAGCGTGCAGGACCTCATGGGGTACGAGGCCAGCCCCGCGAAGCTCGACGCCGACCTCGCCAAGGAAGAGGCCGGCTCCGTCAACATGGTGAGCCTCGCGGTGGTGATGGGCGGAGGCCTGTCCCAGGTGCCCGAGGAGGACCGGGCCAAGGTGCTCGCCGCGGCCATCGCCGGGGCGCAGTCGGGCACCCCCAGCCGGGAGGCCCCCAACTTCACCCGGAAGTTGGACGGCGTCATCCGCCCCGGGTTCTACACGTCGACCACGCCGCAACCCGCCTACGGCCCCACCAAGAAGTAACGCCGGTTGGCATGAGCTGGTTTTTCGCCCTCGAGGCACCTCGGGGGCAAAGGCCGCGAGCGCGGTCGCAGCACCGCAGACCCCACCTCGTCGTTTGGAAGGAGCACTCCGATGTCGGTTCGTCAGATTGGCAATGACTTCAAGGCGGCCCGTGACGCGGCCAGCGTCGCGGGGAAGAAGGTCGGTCTCCCCGAGCTGAAGACCATCGTCGAGCACGCCAAGAGCGGCGCCTTCACGCCGGAAGAGAAGCAGAAGCTGTCCGACGAGTGGCACACGCAGGTGAACGGCACCCAGGGCGGGCCTCGCCTCGATCCTCCGCCGGCGAACCCGCCTGGCGCGACCGAGGCCGCGATGCGCTACTTCGCCAAGGTGCAACAGGAAGAGCACCTCCCCGTCGCCAGCCAGGTCAAGATCCCCGGCCCGATGGGGCTCGTCCCGCTCACGGCGAGCGGCAACGATCCCGGGCTCCACGTCTCGACCACCGGGCGCTCCGTCACCTTGAGCGGCATCGGGAGGAACAACGGCTTCGCCCCGTCGTTCGCCTCGCTCACCGTCGAAGGCCACACGTACTCCGTCGACATCTCCCGGGGCATGACGGCCGACCAGCTTGCGACCGCCTTCCGCAACAAGCTCCCCGACGGGCTCATGCTGGTCATCGAAGGCCAGCGCCAGGCGCCCCCCAACCAGGTGACCTTCACCGTCGGTCGCAGCGGGTAATCAGCGCGGCCTGGTGGCGCGCCCCAGCGCCACCACGTGCGCGAAGTGCGCTGCCGAGACTTCCTGCACGCTCAGCCGCTGCCCTTTCTGGAGCAGCGCCATGCCGCGCAGCGCGGGGTCGGCGCGCAGGGTGGCCAGCGGCACCAGCGCGGGAAAGCGCTCCACGAACTCGAAGTGGCGCATCATCCACCGCGGGCCGGAGCGGAGGCTGGTCGGGTCGAAGTACTCGCTCTTCTTCTGGAACTGGGTCGGGTCGGGCACCGCCTCGCCGTGCACCCGCGCCACCCCCGCGACGCCCGAAGGCTCGGCGTTGGAATGGTAGAAGAGCGCGAGCTCGCCCGGCGCCATCAGGTCGCGCATGAAGTTGCGCGCGAGGTAATTGCGCACGCCTTCCCAGCCGGTGACCTTCACCCGCGCGAGGTCGCGAATCGAGAAGACCTCGGGCTCGCTCTTGATGAGCCAGTGGCGCATGGCCAGCATGTCCTTCGAGCGCTCGGGCGGTGTCAAGGTTGGAGGACGCGCTCCACCGCCGCGTTCAGGGGGCGGGGGTGCTGGAGCAGGCCCATGTGGTCGCCGTCGAGCGTCACCCAGGGCGCCTGCGGCAGGTGCTCGCGGAAGGCGTGCACGCCCGCGGCCTGCGCGTCGGCATCGGCCCGGAAGTCGATGAAGGTCACCGGCACTCGGGTCCGGGCGAGCGCGCGCACCCGGTCCAGGAGGTTCGCGGGGGTGCCCGCATGCGCGAGCTGGCTCAGCGCGGCCGGGGCGAAGGCCGGGCTCTCGTGCACGGTGCGCAGCGCGAAGTCGTACACCGAGCGCGCGTGCGGCTCCGCGTCGGGGCGCAGCGCCGCGCGGTGGCCTTCGATGCGCAGCCCGGCCCGGCGGCGGAACCCTGCGTCCACCAGGCGTCGCAGGACGGTGGACCGGCCCGTCAGCCGCGCCGCCCAGGTCAGCGTGCGCGGGTCGAGCCCGCTCGGCGCCACGCAGACCAGCGACGAGACGCGCTCCGGCGCCTGCACCGCGAGCCGGGCGAGCACCAGGTCGGCGTTGGACATCGACACCAGCGCGCAGCGGCCCTGGATTCCCGCTGCGTCGAGCACCTCGAGCGCCTGCTGCGCCAGGACCTCGAGCGTCAGCGCTCGCCCGTCGAAGCCCGAGAGCCCGCGGCCGGGCAGGTCGTAGCGCACCACGCGGCGGCCGCTCGCCGCGAGGTGGCGGTGGAGAAAGGTCCACACCTCGAGCGGGTAGGTGAGCCCGTGCACCAGCAGCACCGGCGCGCCGTCTGCCGGGCCCGCGACCTCGAGGCGGTTGGGGCCGGTGGAGAGCTCGGCGAAGCGCCAGTCCCCCGCGACGTCGCTCGGCGTCCAGCGCAGCACCGCGCCATCATGCCCGGGACGCCGGTCGAATCGCGCCTCCCGCGCACTTCAGATCCGCACCACCGACTGCCCACGGGTGTGGCCCGCGCCCACGTGGTCCAGCACCGCCACCACCTCGTCGAGCCGGGAAGTGCGCTCGATCACCGGCTTGGCCTTCCCCGACTCCACCATCGCGCGCAGCGTCTCCAGGTCGGCGCGGTTGGGCGCCATCACGAACGTCTTCACCTTCTTGCCGCTGAAGAGCGAGGTGAGGACCCCGCCCAGGATGCGCACCATCGGCCCCGCGAAGTCGCCGCCGCCCCCGAAGCAGGGCAGGTAGACGGCCTTCGGCGCGAGCAGCGTGCGGCAGGTCGAGAGCGGGTGGTTCCCCACCAGGTCCATCATCACGTCGTACTGCCCACCGCGGCGGGTGAAGTCTTCCTTCGTGTAGTCCACCACCTCGTCGGCGCCGAGCGAGCGCACCAGCTCGACGCTGCGGGTGCTGCACACCGCGGTCACGTGAGCGCCCAGCGCCTTGGCGACCTGCACCGTCCACAGGCCGACGCCGCCCGCGGCGCCGTTCACCAGCACCCGCTGACCGGGCTGCAGCCGCGCCACGTCGCGCAGCCCCTGCAGCGCGGTGGCGCCCCACGGCACCACCGCCGCTTCCTCGAAGGACAGGTTCGACGGCTTGCGCGCCACGTGCTGGGCGTTCACCACCACGTACTCCGCCCAGGCGCCGTGCTGCGCCTGGCCGAGCACCTCGTCGCCCGGCCGCAGGTCGGCGACGCCGGCGCCCACCGCGTCCACCACGCCCGCGAGCAGCGCGCCCGGCACCGCGTGCTTGGGCCCGGGCAGGCCGCCGAACGGCGTGAGGCGAATCAGGTACGGCGTGCCGGTCACCATGTGGTGGTCGCCGATGGTCACGCCGGCCGCCCGCACCCGGACCAGCACCTCGCCCGCGGCCGGCGCGGGGCGCGGCTGCTCGCCCATCGAGAGCACCGACGGCGGGCCGTACTGGCGGCGGACCGCGGCGCGCATCGGGGTGGCGAGGGCTTCGGGAGCGGCGACGGCGAGGGCGGTGGTCATGGCGGGCTCCTGGGGTTCGGGTTTGTGCTTACGCCGTAAGTTAAAGATCGAACCCCGTGGTGTCAAGCCATGCTTACGGTGTATGTATCGACCCGGAGGCCGCGCCCCGCCAGATGCCTGGAAAGACGAAGAGAAGCCGTTCCCGCCGGACGCCGCTGACCCCCGAGCGGGTGGGGCAGGCGGCGCTGCGCCTGGCAGACGACGAAGGGCTGGAGCTGCTCTCGATGCGCCGGCTGGCGCGCGCGCTCGGGGTGGAGGCGATGTCGCTCTACAACCACGTGCCCAGCAAGGAGCACCTGCTCGACGACCTGGTGGAGCTGGTGGTGAAGGAGATTCCCCACCCGCCGCGCGGTGGCGACTGGAAGGCGGCGATGCGCGCGCGCGCGCTCACCATTCACCAGGTGCTGATGAAGCACCGCTGGGCGACCATGCTCTTCGTCTCACGGGTCAACATCGGCCCCGCGATGCTGCGCCTGGTCGACGCCACCCTGGGGTGCCTGCGCGAGGCCGGCTTCTCGTACCCGATGGCCGACCACGCCTGGAACACGCTCGACGCCTTCACCTACGGCTTCACGCTGCAGAAGCTCAACTTCCCCTTCGAGCCGAAGGAGTACGCGTCGACCGCGGCGAAGTTCCTGCCCATGATTCCGCCCGAGCAGTTCCCGTTCCTCAACGGACTGTCGCAGGAAGTCATCGCCGGCCGGCACGACGGCCTGCAGCACCTGGAACTCGGGCTCGAGCTGCTGCTCGACGGGCTCGACCGGCTGCGCGAGCCCCGCTGACGCTGGCGAAGGTCCGGTCAGCTCGCGCGGCGGGCCGGCGTCTCCCGCAGCTGCGCCGCGCGGATGCCGGCGAAGTGGCTCGCCCAGTCGTCGAGCGAGATGTCGGGCCGCGCGGGGCCCTTGCGCGAGACCTGCTGCCACCAGGTGGGGTTGCGCAGCGGCGGGGCCGCGCCGTCCTCGTAGTCGGTGCAGCTGCACTGCACGGTGCTCTTGCCGCACGCGGTGCACGGCGCCACCACGCCTTCGAAGTACCACTCCCAGAACGCGCGCAGGTCGGCCCCGGTGAGCGCCTCGATGGTGTCGACGAAGTAATCGAATTCCGGCTTGCGGAAGTAGAAGGCCCCCATCGTCAGGTGGTCGAGCACGTTCGACGGCGGACCCGAGACCTGGTTGTACGGCGCGGTCGCCTTGAGGAAGACCTTGAGCACGGTGACGCGGAAGTCGGGGTTCTTCTGCAGGTGGCGGATCACCACGTCTTCGTAGAAGCGGTAGTGGCGGCACTCGTCCTTGGCGAACTGCGCCAGCATCTTGGACAGGAACGGGTCCTTCACCTGCCGCGCGAACGAGCGGTAGACGAGGAAGCCCAGCAGCTCCTGGTACATGTTGCAGGCCGCGAGCTCCATCGGGTCCTCGGAGTACGGCGTCCACTCCACCTCGGCGACCTCCAGGCCGCGCTCGGCGGGCCAGGCCTGCCCCATCTTCTTCAGGTACAGGTGGTAGCCCATGAAGTGGTTGAGCTCCTCGGTGAACCAGAGGCCGAAGAACGCCGCGAGCTCGGGGTCGGTGCGGAAGACGCGCAGGAAGCCGTCGCTCACCGCGGCGCCGCTCGTCTCGCCCAGCGCCACGGTGTGCATCATCTGCCGCTGCCGCGGCGTGAGCAGCTCGGGCCTGGCCTCTTCCCAGCGCCAGTCCTCGATGAAGTACTGCAGCTTCCGCGACTGCGTGCGGTAGGTGAGGAAGAGGTTCGGCGGGAAGGTCTTGTTCGCGAGCTTCGCGGGCAGCGGGCCGGCGCCCTTGAGCAGCCGGCGCGCCACCGCGACGTAGGTGGGGTCCATCACCACCTTCGCGGGCGACTGGTTGAGCGTGTACGCCCACATGGCGGCGCGGCGGAAAGCCCCTTCGGCGGTGGTGGCGAGCGTGGTGCGAAGTCCCATGGCGCGGCTGTCTAGGCCGACGCTTGCGCTGCTGCAAACACCCCCCGTGCCGCAGGCGTGACACAATCGGCGCTCGTGAGCCCGGGAGCCTTCACCCAGCACGGGACAGGTCGCGCCGTCGTCGCTGCCGCGCTCCTCGCCCTGGCCGCCTGTCAGGGGGCGCCATCGCCCGAGCAGTCTGCGCGCGCGGCGGCACAAGGGCTCACCCTCGGCGACGAGGTGGTGGTCGACGTGGCGGACCAGCCGAACCCCGGCGTGGACCTCTCGGTGCCCGCCATCGGTCACGTGGGGCCGCTCTTCGCGGTGGGCTACCTCGCCACCCCCGACGCCGGGTCGCCGTCGGTGGGCGTGGTGAGCTACTTGCCCCAGCGGGGAGCTCCGTTCGCCGACGTGCGCGCGCTCGCGCTCCCCGGCTTCTCGAACGCCGACCGGTTTCCAGCGGTGGCGTCGCTCGATGGGGGCGCGCTCTTCGCGTGGGAATGCCAGGCCGCCTTCGACCAGCTGTGCACCGCGCCGCTGTCCCCGGTGGGGAACACCTTCACCTTCGGGGCCCGGCGGGCCGTGGTGCCGCTCACCAACCCCTTCGAGGTGCACGCTACCGCGCTCGGCCAATCGGCGTTGCTCGCCTGGGGTGACACCCGCCTCGGCGGTCACGACGACGTGAGCGTCGGCTCGCTCTCTCCCGCAGGCGTCTTCGCGGCCGACGGCGGCCAGCTCGCCCGCGCGAGCGGCAGCGTGAAGTACAACATCGCGGTCGGCACTCGAGGCAACGAGGCGCTCGTCGGCTGGTACGACACCGAAGGCTCCGCCTCCAACGCGTACCTCCAGCGCTACGGCATCTCCACCACCGCGGGCGAGTGCTGCGTGCCGCTGGGCGCCGCGGTGAAGCTGCCGTGCTGCATCTCGGGTGGCGGGTCGCTCTCCATCGCCGCCAGCGCCGCGGGCTGGTTCGTGGTGTGGCAGGACCAGCGGACCAGCAACAAGGACATCTACGCCGCGCTCTACGACCCGGCGATGGCGACCGCGGGCGCCTTCGCCATCGCCAACACCTCGGCCGACGAGCTGCGGCCCGCCGTGGCGTTCGACGGCCAGCGGTACCAGGTCGCCTGGTTCGACAACGGCGCGGTGATGATGCGCACCGTGGGCACCGACGGCAGCCTCACCCCCGCCTCGATGGCCGCGCAGGGGGACCACCCGACGCTCGACTTCGTCCCCGACGAGGTGGGGCTGCTCGTCTACGACCGCATCGAGCCGGCCGGCAGCCAGGTCCACAAGCTGTTCTCCCGGGCGCTCTGGCTCATGGCCGCGCCCGACGGCGGCGTCGATGCCGGCGTGGATGCGGGCATCGACGCCGGGACCGATGCCGGGGCCGACGCCGGGCGTGACGGCGGCAGCGACGCGGGCCTCGATGGCGGGAGCGACGCCGGGCCCGATGCCGGCCCCGATGCGGGGCCTGACGGCGGCCCCCAGCCCATGAACGACGGCGGGCTCGCGGTGCGCTCGAGCCCCCGCACCACCGCGACCTGCCGGGAGCCGTACCGCTACTCCACCCGCGGTGGCCCCGACGTGGTGGGCGCAGGCCCGTACTCCTATCGCCTCGCCGCGGGAACGCCGGCCGAGGTGAGCATCGACCCCGACACCGGCGTCCTGTCCTGGGTGCCGTCGGCCGCGGGGACGCAGTCGCTCGGCGTGGTGGTGCGCGGCGCCGCCGGCGAGGCGACGCAGCAGTGGCAGGTCGAGGTCTCGTGCCCGCCCCGTGAAGGGTGCTCCACGAGCCCCGGGCTCACCGCGGTGCTGGGCGCGGTGGTGCTCGCGGTCCGGCGGCGGCGTCAGCGGCGCGGCTGAGACGGCGCGCTACTTGATGGTCGCTTCCTTCCACCAGTTCGGCGTGGCGGAGACGACCGTGCCGCTCTCCTGCAGCGCGTTGGCCGTCGCCAGCGACGCCTCACCGGCCGGCGTGCTCACCACGTACCAGTTCCCGGTGATGGGCAGGTGCTGCTCGAGCGGGAGCTTGCGCTCCGCGGCCCAGGCGGCGACCTGCGCTTCGGTCCACTCGGGCTTGAGCTGCACCACCACGCCACCCGGGAGCGCCATCAGCCGCCCGGCCGGCGAGGTGCCCTCGCGGTAGACCTGCGAGACCTTCACGTTGCTCGCGCGCAGCTTGCCGAGCGCCTGCGCGGCCTCCGACGGCGGCGCGCGCAGCAGCGTGGTGTGGCCCGCGGCGCGCACCGCTTCGGCCTTGGGCAGCTCGGTCTTGAGCGCGGTCTGCGCACCCGGGTCCAGGGCGACGACCAGGTCGGGGACGGGGGTCACCTGACGCTTCACTCCGTCTTCGTAGAAGTAGGTCGGGGCCGCAGACGTCGGCGCGGCGAGCGCGCCGGTGCCGGTGGCGCAGGCGGTGAGCAGCACGGTGGCGATGGCAGTGGTGGTCTTCATGGTGGTCCTCGAAGCGAGAGAAGGTCAGTAGCCGTACGCGGTGATGCTCCACGCCGAGATGGAGCCGGTGCCCCCGGCGACGCCGTCCTGCACCGACAGCGTCCAGGTGCCGTCGGCGGGCTCGCCCATCAGCCGTGCGATGCCGAAGCGGGTGCCGTTCATCAGCATCGAGCCGCAGGCGATGGGCATCGGGTTCGACGGGTCCTGCACGCAGGAGTGCTGGGTCGTCAGCACGCTGCGGGTCCCCGACGGGCTGGTCAAGGTGATGGTCAGCTGGCCGAAGTCGACGTGGTCCGAGGTGAGGTTCAGGTCGACGAACTCCAGGCCCGCGAGCCCCGAGCCGGTGAGCGTCACCGTGCTGGTGGCCGCCGTGCCCGTGTTGTCGGGAATCGCCAGCGCCGGCGTGGCGCTCGCGGTGGCGGTCTTCTGGGCACCGCTCAGGTCGACGCCCGCGTCGAAGGCGCGCGCCGCGGTGATGGCCGCCGTCGCGTCGACCACGCCGTAGCCGTACTTGTGGTTCACCGGGAGCCGGGCGCCGTTCATCGCCCAGTCGCCGTCACCCGGGTCGTTGCGGCGGGTGGTGTGCGCGAGCAGCCAGCGCATCTGCCGCCAGTTGAGCGAGGGGTTCGCTTCCAGCACCAGCGCCACCACTCCGGACACCTCGGGCGTCGCGGCCGAGGTCCCGTTGAAGCAGCGGCTGTAGTTGGAATCGTTGATGTTCTCGCTCGTCGGCGAGCCGCCGTCGTTGTACCCGGGGGCGGCCTGCACGTCGGTGGTGACCGTGGTCTGGGTGGTGCAGAACTCGCCGCCGTACGCGGACACCAGCAGGTTCGAGCCTTCCTCCGAGTACGACGACTTCTGGCCCTGGTTGTTGAGCGCCCCCACCGCGATGACCCCGCGGTAGTTCGACTGGCCTTCGTAGTCGGAGCGGTCGGTCGGGCTGCCGTTGCCGGCGGCCCAGGTGTAGATGGCTCCGCGCCCGCCGCGACCGGTGGTGATGCCGGTGTCGATGGCCGCGCGCCACACCGCCGACGACGGCTGCAGCCCGCCCTGGCCGTCGGTGGCGCCCCAGCTGTTGCTGTAGATGTGGTTGTTCGCCAGCCCGCGGCCCATGGCGTCGGCCTCGTTCACCGTCACCATCGACTGCAGCAGGTTGTAGCCGACGAGCTGGGCGCCCATCGCCACGCCCGTCACGCCGAGGTTGTTGTTGCCCACGGCCGCGGCGAGCCCGGCGCAGGCGGTGCCGTGCGACGAGAGCGTGGGCGACGGTTCGGTGCCACCGGACACGTAGTCGTGGCTCTCGCCCGCGGCGACGTTGGCGACCAGGTCGGGGTGGGTGATGTCGAGCCCGTCGTCGATGATGGCGATGCGCACGCCGGTGCCGCGCCCGCCCTGCGCCCAGGCGCCCATGACGTTGAGGTCCTCGCCCGCGCGCGCCGCCGGGCCGCTGGCCGCTTCCTGCCCGGTGTTGCGCAGGTGCCACTGCAGCGGGAAGAACGGGTCGTTGGGCGTGAAGGCGCCGCTGCCGCCGCTGCTGCCGGTGCCACCGCCGGTGCTGCCGCTGCCGCCGCCACTGCTGCCACCACCGCTGCTGCAGGCAGCCAGCAGCAGCAACGCTGCCGAGGCGACGAAGGTGATGGAAGGAGCGCGGAGGGAGCGGAGCGAGGAGGGAATGATCACCACGACTCTTTCTCATTGCCGGGAGGAGCTGACGAGGACAATCGCGTTGCGCGTCGCGCTCCGCTGCGGTGCACCCAGCGCGACAGGCGACACCCCGCGTGCACCAGGGCGAAGGCGACCCGCCGCGCGCCTTTCGAGGAAGGGCCGGCTCACCGGGGCAGGGCGCAGGACTTGCTGGGCAGGGCGCAGCCCCCGCGAGGTCCCCATGGCTCGACTCACTGCGCTTCCCCCGCTCACCACCGCGTCCGGCCTCACGCCGGCGAAGAACGCCACCGTCGCTGCGCGGCCGCCCGGGCACCCGGAGAAGATCCTCTCGCTCCCGGCGGCGCCGCTCGATGCCTTGTCGAGCCCGGTCGTTCCGGCGCCCGCGGCGCCCAGCGCGCTGCCGCCGTCGCGCTTCCCGCAAGCTGCTGCCGGGACCTCGGTGGTCGACTGGACTGCCAGGCCCGCCGCGGCGCAGGCGGTGCGCGAGGACTCCGGCGCGCGCCCGCGCCGCTTCGCGGTGGTGATGATCGACACCCAGTTCCCGTCGATTCACACCCCCGAGATCGACGCCATGGCGCAGGTGCTCCAGAAGGCCAACGCCAAGGGCGTGCCGGTCTTCGAGGTCACCTACAAGGGCGGCCAGACGGACCAGCGGCTGTCGACCCTGCGCGCCCCCAACTGGCAGGAGCGCATCGACAAGAAGGACTTCAGCGCCTTCGACGGCACCGGGCTCGAGGACAAGGTGCGCTCGCTCGGCATCACCGACCTGGTGCTCATCGGCTACAAGCAGGACGTCTGCGTCACCGCCACCGCCGACAGCGCGGCGGGCCTCGGGCTGTCGGTGCACGCCAGCCTCTCCACCATGCAGACCAACGTGCAGGTCATGGACAAGGGCGGCCTGCGCCCGCGCACCGCCGCCGAGCTCGCCGACTCCGACCGCTACACCGCGGCCGACTTCGAGCAGAAGGGCTACCACCTGCAGCCGCTCGAGGCGCTCGTCGAGTTGCTGTGAGCGCTGGCGGCGCACCCGCTGCCCGGGCCTGTCGGGCAGGGGCGGTCCGCCAGCGACGCCGCTACTGCCACATCGACGTGGACAGGCGATCGGCGGCCTTCTCGATGGCCTCGTTCCACAGCGCCTTGGTGCCGGGCGCCGAGCCTTCGCGCTCGTTCACCCAGAAGCGCATGTTGGCGATCGCGGTCTCCCGCGCCTGCGCGGCGCTCGGCGGGCGCTTGCCCGGCTTGACGTCCTGTGCCGACAGGGCGGGCATCACGTCGATGTAGTGGGCGACCCAGGCGCTGATCTCCTTGGGGTGCTTCAGGTCGCAGAGCCCCGCGATGATGTAGTTGCGGTTCGGGTCCTTGCGCGCCCAGTCGATGAGCTGGTCGAGCGAACGCGGCGCCGTCGCACTCAGCGCGGCCACCTCGGACTTCCCGGCTTCCTCGGTCACCCGGGCTTCGACCCTGGACGACAGCTCGTTCACCCAGGATGCGGGGAAACGCTCGTTCATCTGCGCGCCCCACGCCGCCACGGCCTCGCTCGAATAGCCCCCCGGCGAAGCGAGGAGCACCGCGTCGTTGAACAGACAGGCCACCGGGCGACCGGACGCGTTGGCCTGGTCCAACAGCTTCTGGGCCGCGTCCTGCACGTTCCAGGCAGGCGGCCCGACCCAGGTGGTGTTGGCGGGCACCGCCAGCTTGCGGTCGTTCACCAGGCGGTGGACCAGGCTGCTCTTGGCCTGCGTCGCGTGTTCGAACTGGCTCAGGAGCGCCTTCGCCTCGCGGCTCTCCGCCTCGGTCAGCGGCCGCGTCAGCGTGGCCCCGAGCTTGGCCTTGATGTCGTCGAGCACCGGCGCGGCCTGCTGGTCTCCCTTGGCGATCCACCCGCTCGGCTTCGCCGCGAGCGCCGCGGTCTGCAGCAGCTTGGCCTCGCTCTCGGCGAGCGTCGCACCCTGCCGGAGCGTGGTGAGAAACTGCTGAGGCGTGATGCTGTTGGTCGTCTTCGCGCTGGCGTCTCGCGGCCTGATGATGGTCGTGGTCTTCATGGTCGTTCCTCGCTGGAGGGCGTGACGTCGGGTGGGCTGGAACCGTGGATTGCCATCGGCATGCCGCGCCCCCCCCCGGCCTCCATCCCCCTGAAACGACGTCCCGCGGCGCCGACGCAGGGGGCCAGAGGTGTCGCACGGCGGGCGACAGCGACGCCTGGCGCGACACTCGACGGGCGGGGTTGGAAGTCGTCGGCCGGCCTGCGTCCTGATGGGCGTGCTCCGACGCTGCGCGCTCACGGCGGTGGTCCTGGCCTTCGCCTGCGGCCCGCAGAGTGCGCCGCCGCCCAGCGTCACGCCGCCGACCCGGGAAGGGCGCGCCCGCGTGGTGGAGCGCGACGGCCGCGCCGTGCTGGGAAACGGCCAGGTCGAGGTCGAGGTCGACCCCCGCACCGGTGCGGTCGACTTCACGCTCCGGGGGCGGCGCTGGCTGACCGGCGCGGCCTCCACCGCGTCGCTGTCCGGGCTCCAGGAACTCTCGTCGCTCACGCTCCCGCGCCATCAGCTCGCCGCGCCGCGCGAGGTGCACGACGAGCACGGAACGGGGCTCGAGCTCACCGTGCTCCACTCCGGCGACGGCGAGGTGCAGCTCGAGCAGCGCTTCACCGCGTACGACGGACACCCGTGGGTCTTCGTGCAGACGAGGCTGCGCTCCACGGCGCCGGTGCGCTCCAACCACCTGGGCGTGCTGGTGGTGGAAGGCGCGGGCGAGGCGAGGTTGCCGCCCGGCCCCGAGCCGCGGCTGCTCGACGTGCCCTTCGACAACGACGAGTGGGTGCGCTTCGACGCGCGCGCGCTCGACGAGGGCCCGGTGAGCGGCACCAGCTTCGAGCTCGCCGCGCTCTACGAGGCCTCGAGCGGAGAGGGGCTGGTCCTGGGCTCGGTGACCCACGACACCTGGAAGACGGGCCTCCGCTACGACGCCACGCCCGGAGGCCCGGTGCACCTGGAGCTCTACGGCGGCGCCGCGGTGCCCGATGTCCCGGGACTCCTCGGCCCCACCCGCGGGAAGGACGGCACCCACGACCTCGAGCCGCACGGCGCGCTCGAAGGCACCGAGGTCGACTCACCCCGCGTGGTGCTCGTCGCCGCTGCCGACGTGCGCGACGCGCTGGTCGCCTTCGGAGAGGCCAACGCCCGAGTGGCGCCGCGCCGGCAGTGGACCGGCCCGGTGCCCTTCGGGTGGATGAGCTGGGGCGCCTTCGGGCTCCAGGTCACCGAGGCGAAGGTGAACGCGGTCGCCGACGCGCTCGTGAGTACCCTGGTGCCGGAAGGCTTCGCGGACCACGGCGTGGCCACGGTCAACATCGACGCCGGGCTCACCGGCGACCCGCGGGCGCTGGTGGCCGCGCTCCACGCGCGCGGTCTGCGGGCGGGGACCTACCGGGCGCCCTTCACCCTGTTCCTCGACGGCTCGGATCCGCACGCGCTCGACGCCCAGGCCGGACACACCGGGTACACCTACGCCCAGCTCGTGCTGCGCGACGCGCGCGGCACGCCCCTGCGCCGCCACGGCGCCTTCGTGCTCGACAGCACCCACCCCGGCGGCCGCGCGCTCATCGACGCCCAGGTCGACGAGGTCAACGCCCTGGGCCACGACTTCCTCAAGCTCGACTTCGTGTCCGACGGCGCGCTGGAGGGCGCGCACTTCGACCCCCAGGTGCGCACCGGGCTCCAGGCCTACCAGGCCGCGATGCGCCGCATCTCCGAGCGCCTGCGGCCCGACATCTTCGTGAGCCTGTCCATCGCGCCGCTCTTCCCCCACCAGTTCGCCCACGCCCGGCGCCTGTCGTGCGACGTCATCGGCCAGCTGAACGACGAGCTCGCCCCCGCGGCGCCGCACTACGGCTCCACCGAGTACGCGCTGAACGCGCTGACCTTCGGCCACTGGATGCACGGCACGCTCTACGACTTCACCGACGCCGACGCGGTGGCGCTCACCCGCTTCGCCCCGTCGGGCACCGAGCTGCCCGAGGAGTGGGCCCGCACCCGCGTGCTCGCCGCCGCCATCTCGGGCTCGATGCTGCTCGACTCCACCGACCTGTCCTCGAGCGAAGGGCTCGCGCGTGCGCGTCGGCTCCTCACGCCGCCCGAGGTCACCGCCCTGGTGCGCCGGCGCGTGGTGTTCCGGCCGCTCGAGCTGGCGCCCCGCCTGGTGCAGGCCCGGGTGCCGGGGTACGACGAGGTGCAGACCGGCAGCGGCGCCTCGCGTCTCTTCATGCTCGACGAGGGCGATGCGGTGGTGCTCGCGGCCTTCAACCTCGACGCCGCGCAGCCGTGGTCGTCGAGCGTGCCGCTCTCGCGCCTCGGCCTCGATGACGGCCGCTCGCACGCGGTCACCGACCTCTGGACCCGACGGGCGCTCGCCCCGGTCACCGGCCAGCTCGACTTCCCCCTCGCGCCCGGGCGCGCGGAGCTGTGGCGCCTCGCGCGCTGACGGGCGCACCCGCTCCCGCGCTCAGGCCTTGCGGCCGCGGGCGAGCTGCTGCAGCGCCTCGGCGTAGCGCTTCTGGTTCGGGTTGAGCGCGTAGGCCTTGCGGTAGCACTCGTCGGCCAGCGCCGGCTGCGCGAGGCCGCGCGCCAGGTCGCCGCGGAAGGCCCACGCCTCTTCACAGCTCGGCTCGGCGGCGCACAGCTCGCCCAGCTCCGCCAGCGCCTTGGGCCCGAGCCGCACCGGGTCGCTCTGCGTGCGCGCCAGCGCGAGGTAGGCGCGGAAGCGCGCCTTCGGCTCGATGTCGCAGGCGTACTCGAAGTACTTGAGCGCGCCGCCCACGTTGCCCGAGTTGAAGAGCTTGAGGCCCTCGTCGAACTGGGTGCCCGCGTCGAGGAGGTCGGTGCGGATGCGGAAGTGCTCGGCGGCGGTGCTCTTGCGCGCGTTCTGCGCCGCCTCCTTCGCCACCTCGCGCCGGCGGCGGTGGAGCTGCAGACCTTCGGGCTCGCACAGCGCGCCGAAGGCCCGGGCGAACGCCTCCGCCAGCAGCTCGGCCTTCTGCCGCAGCTCCGCGCTCTGGAAGCGCCCCGGCGGGAGCGCGCCCGACCGCGCGAGGTAGGCGCGCTGCAGCGCCGTCGGCTGCACGTCGGGGCTCACCCCGAGGAGGTCGAAGGGGTCCTTGGCGCGGAAGGAGAGCAGCTCGGCGCCCAGGAGGTCCTTCGCGGCCGCGTCCTCGTCGAGGAACGGCACCCCGGCGGGCGCGGCGGGGACCGGGGCCGGGGCGGGGGCCGACGGCGGTGGCGGCGGCGCGGCGACGGGCGCCTGGGGCGGGGCCTTGCCGTCGCTCACCTTGGCGCGGCCGAGCAGGAAGAAGGCGATCAGCCGGCGCAGCACCACCGCGCGCTCCAGGCCCAGGGTGGCGCACAGCTCGTCCACCGTGGCGCCGGCCTTGAGCCGCTGGAGGAGCCGGGTGTCCTTCGCCGAGAGCTTGAGGTCGCCCGCAGCGTCGCTCGCCTCCGTCACCGCCACCACCCGGTCCACCGGGGCGAGCGCGAGCAGCGTGTCGACCTGCGCGTCGACCAGCTGCGCGCAGCCGGTGAAGATGAGCTGCGCGGAGTTCATGCGAATCGGCGTGGCGACCGGCGACGGCGGCAGGAGCTTCCAGCTCGCGTCCTGCCAGCGGAAGACGTCGAGGATCTTGTGCGCCAGGTTGCTCTGCAGGTGGCGGAACAGCTCGAAGGGCGCCACCAGCTTCTTCTCCACCAGCACCCCGCCGAGCGCCTTCCCGGTGGCGGCGCTCTCGCCGAGCGTCGCCTGGTACTGCGGCTCGGTGAGTTTGCCCTTCGCCACCAGGTACTTGCCCAGGGTCTCGTGGAGCAGGTTCGACGCGCACTCCACCGGCGCGCCGTCCTCGAAGGCGATGCGCTTCTCGAGGTTGCGCAGCTTGAGCTCCAGCGTGCCGGTGCGCTCTTCCACCGCCAGCGCGTGGAGCAGCACCGGGAAGGGCACGTCCACGAGCGAGCCGCCGGGCTGCTTGAGCACCTCGCGCCGGTCGAGGAACACCTTGGACGGGCTGCTCACCGGTCGAAGCGTACCAGGCCCGCGGTGCGCGCGCGGGCCGACCGCTTCACCCCGCGTACCGGTACACCGCGTCGATGTGGTACCCGACGTGGCCCTGGCTGATGCGCTGCGAGCCGTCGGGGTTGACGTTGTTCGAACCGATGAATTGACCGTGGCCGGCGTAGAGCTCGACGTGGGCCATGTGCCCTTCGCCCGGCACCTCGAAGCACACCACGTCGCCCGGCTTGAGCCCGTGGCTGCTCACCTTCTTCCACTGCGGGTCGTGCCCCAGGTTCTGAGCCAGGCCGGTGACCAGATCGCTGTGCTGCCCGGCGCTGATGAGCCCGGCCTTCTGCAGACAGGCCGAGACGAAGTTGGCGCACGAGACGTGCGAGTTGGTGTTGTCGAGGTACCGGGCGAGCGGCCCCGAGCGCTCCAGCTGCGCGATGTTGTGGCCGAGCACGCCGTGGGCCACCTTGACCGCGTCGCTGCCCCGGCCCGACGACGCCGCGTGGCGGATCGCCGTCAGGGTGCCCTTGTTCACGTTCCCGGTCGGGGTGAGGTGGTGCTTCTTCTGGAAGGTGGTGACGGCCTTGGTCAGCGCGGGCCCGAAGGTGCCGGTGACCGGCACCTTGTGGTGCTCGAGGCCGGCGTCGAGCAGCTGCTGGAGCTTGCGCACGCTCTGGCCGTGCTCCCCGGAGCGGATGACCGCGCCGCGCTTCGCCACGTCCTCGAGCGAGGGCGCCTGGGCCGGGGCCGCGGGGACCCCGCCCGAGCTCGAGGTGACCGCCGCGCCCGAGGTCGCGGCGCCGTCGAAGCCGTCGGTGAAGTACGGCAGCGCCGACGGAGTGAAGACCCCGGGGAGCTGCGGCGGCGGGGCCGCGGGCACGAGGTTCGACGACGGGAGCGGCACGGCACCGAGCGGCAAGGGGCGCATCGGGAAGCCTTTCGGGGGGCAGGACCTTCGTCCTCGACGGGGGACGGAGGAATCCTCCGCGCGGCGGGCCCGCGAGTTGCGGGCGCAATTTCGCCGGTGAATTCTGCCGACGACAGTCGTCCTCCGGGAGAGGACACCGCCGCTCCAGGTGGTGCGCTATCTAAGTCGCCCATGACCTTCACCGGATTCCCCAAGGAAGGCGTCGGCTTCTTCCGCGAGCTGTCGCTGCGCCAGGACCGCGACTGGTTCAAGGCCAACAAGGCGCGCTACCAGGCGCTGTGGGAAGCGCCGCTCAAGGCGCTCCTCGACGACGTGCAGCCCCGCCTCGCCAAGGTCTACCGGGGCCTGCCGCTCGAGAAGCCGAAGGCCTTTCGCATCTACCGCGACGTGCGCTTCTCCAAGGACAAGAGCCCCTTCAAGACCAACGTCGCCGGCGTCATCACCGGCAAGGGCGGTATCGAGGTCGGCGCGCCGGCCGCGCTCTACGTGCACCTCGGCCTCACCGAGGAAGCGGGCGTCGGCCACTGGATGCTCTCGCCCGAGCAGCTCGCCTCGCTGCGCCGGGTGCTCGTCGACCCCAAGGCGGGCGCCGAGCTGCGCAGGAAGGTCGCCGCGCTGGAGGCCAGGGGCTTCACCGCCGACGCCATGGAGAAGCTCAAGCGGGTGCCCAAGGGCTTCGACCCCGAGCACCCGAGTGCCGAGCTCCTCAAGCTCAAGGGGCTGGGACTCCTCTTCCCGAAGATTCCCCCCAAGGTCCGCTTCGGCGCCGGGCTCGCCGACTGGCTGGTGGACCGCAGCACCGAGGCGGCGCCGCTGGTGCTCTGGCTCCAGGCGCGCCTCTAGCGTCGAGCCTCGCGCGCCGGCGCCGCGCTGCTACGGTGCGCGCCTTTCTTTCCCCGGGAGGCTCCATGCGTCTGCTCCTCGTCGTCACCTTCTCCGCCGCGCTCGCGGCTTGCACCTGTGGCGGCGGCAGCGGCGGTCCCGGGACCGACGGCGGCACCGACGCCGGCCGCGACGCGGGCCCCGCCGACGCGGGCCAGGACGCGGGCGCTCCCTTCGACGAGTTCGACGCCTGGCGGGAGATGCGCGGGGTGGTGCGCCGCAGCCCCGACGCCGTGCCCGCGCGCGCCGACGCGCTCGTCGCCGCGAAGGACGTGGAAGGTCTCTTCACCCTGGTGCGCGACGACGTGGCGCTCCTGCCCAGCACGCCGCAGGGCTTCGACAGCGCCAACACTCAGGTGCGCTGGGGCCCGCGCGCCACGCTGCGCGGCCAGGCGGGGACCCCGCGCGAGCGCGCCGAGCTCCTCAAGGCGCTCTACCTGCGCGCCGGCTTCACCGCCGAGGTGGTGGTGGGCGTGCCCGTCCCCTCGGCCAGCTGCGCCCGGCTGCTCGCGCGCGGGCCGCAGCGCGCGCTCGACTACCCCGCCACCGCCGAGCAGACCGCCCGCTGGGCCAAGGTGCTCCCGGCCGACGCGACGCTCAAGGGGCCGGCGCCGTCCGCGCTCGACCCCGACGGCGGCGTGCGCGC
>JAIBBQ010000307.1 GCA_019694595.1 Myxococcaceae bacterium | reverse complement strand
GACCGCCACCGGTGGCGCCGCGGCGACCACCTCCAGCGCGCCTGCCGCGGTGACCCTCGCACCGGGTGCGACCACCAGCTTCACCTACAGCTACCTCGAGGCGGGCACCGGCCCCGGCACCTGGGCGAGCACCGCCGCGGCGGCCGGCACCGACGCTGCCACCGGCGGCGCGCTGAGCTCACCTTCCGTCACCTCCGCGGCGCTCACCGTGCAGTCGCCCGCCGCGCTCACCGCCACCCTGTCGGCGCCGGCGAGCGTGGCCCGCGGGGCGAGCTTCTCGGTGAGCCTCACCGTCACCAACTCCGGCCAGGCCACGGCGAACGCGGTGCTCCCGGTGCCCTCGCCGCTCTCGGTGGCGCTCTCCGGCGGCGCGGCGGCGGGCACCACCTCGAGCCCGGCGGCCGTCACCCTCGCGGGCGGCGCCAGCCAGACCTTCACCTACGTCTTCACCGAGAGCGGCACCGCGGCGGGCAGCCTCACCTTCTCGGGCGCGGCGCGCGGCACCGACGCCAACAGCGCGCTCGCGGTCTCGAGCGCCACGGCGACCGCGGCGACCCAGGTGGTGGCGCCGGGCGCGCTCCAGGTCGTCTCGCTCACCGCGCCTTCCACCGTCGCGCGCGGCCAGGCCTTCACCGCCACGCTGGTGGTGAAGAACACCGGCGGCGCGGCGCTCAACGCGGTGGCCCCGAGCCCGCTCAAGCCGTCGGTGGCGGGCGTGGGCGGCGCGGGCGCGACCACCGCCACCTCGCCGGCCGCGCAGACCATCGCCGCGGGCGCACAGGCCACCTTCACCTGGGCGATGACCGAGAACGGGACCGCGGCGGGCTCCTTCATCCTCTCCGCGGGGGCCTCGGGCACCGACTCCGCCACCGGGGCCGCGGTGAGCGCGGCGCCGCTGAGCTCGGCGTCGACCACCGTGGTCGAGCCGGCCAAGCTGGTGGTGGAGCCCATCACCTTGCCGGCCCGCCTCTCGCGCGGTCAGGGCTTCAGCGCGGTCATCGCGGTGCGCAACGACGGCGGCGCCAGCGCCACCGGGGTGCGGCTGTCGTCGCTGCCGCTCACCGTGACCGGCACCGCCAACGCCGCCACCTCCAGCGCGCCGGCGGCGGTCACCCTGGCTCCCGGCGGCCGCACCACCTTCACCTACGTGTACACCGAGAACGGCGCGGGCCCCGGCACCCTGCAGCTCACCGCCACCGCGAGCGGCGTCGACGCGGTGACCGGGGCCGCGGCGAGCTCGGCGGCGGTGGCGTCGAACGCCATCACCGTGGAGACGCCGGCCAGCCTCTCCATCTCCAGCTTCCAGCTGCCGGCGAGCATCGCGCCGGGCGGGGCTTTCACCCTGAGCCTCACCGTCTTCAACACCGGCCAGGCGACGGCGGTGAACGTGCTGCCGGTGCCGGCGCCGCCCACCGCGACCGCCACCGGCGGGGTGACCGCCACCACCTCGTCCACGGTGACCGCGGTGAGCATCCCGGGCAACTCGAGCCAGACCTTCACCTGGAGCTACACCGCCGGCGCCACCGCCACCGGGACGCTGGCCTTCAGCGGCAGCGCGCGCGGCGCCGACGGCAACAGCGGCCTGGCGGTGGCCACCGCGAGCGCGGCGAGCAACGTCTCGTCGGTGGGCTCGGGCGCCGGCTGCAACGGCTCCACCGCCTACACCGGCCTCGGTGGGCGCAGCCTCACCGACACCCGCGTCGACTACCCCGCGGGCAGCGACCGGCTGCGGGTGAAGCCGTACGATGCGCTGGTGCCGGAGATGACGCGCATGCTGGGGACCACGCCGTCGTCCATCAACAACAAGGGCACCGTCTTCAACGCGCCGCCGGAGCGGTGGTGGAACGAGCCGGAGATGGCGGCGATCAGCGTCTACCAGCTGATGCGCTCGTCCTTTCAGGGCTGCCTCTCGTACACCTCGAGCGCCGCGGCGTACTCGGCGAACCCCACCAGCACCACTGCGCAGACCGAATGCACCAACTTCCAGCGCAAGTTCTGGGCGCGCACGCCGACCCCCACCGAGGTGCAGGCCTGCGCCTCGTTCGCCGTCGACCCCACCAACAACGACGCCAACCCGCGCCGCCGCTGGGCCTACGTGTGCGCGGCGGTGATGACGTCGGCCAACTTCATCGCGGACTGAAAGCCAAGGACACCCACGCCCATGAGCTCTCCTCTCTCCCGCCGCTCGCTGCTCAAGGGGGCCGCCGCGCTCGGCGGCGCCGCCCTCGGAAGTCAGGGTCTGGTCCGCAGCGCCTTCGCCCAGACGGCGCGGCCGTCGGCGGTGGTGATGATTCACTTCGCCGGCGGCTACAACGCGCTCTTCACCAGCGCCGACCCCTTCATCACCTACAACCACTTCGGGGTGACGAGCTCCAACGTCACCAACCTGGGCAACGGGCTGGTGGTGGACTCCAGCGGCCTGGGCTCGATGCCCGCGGTGGCCACCTCGAAGATGGCGACGCTCGGCGTGTACCACCGGCTCTCGAGCCACGACTCGGCGCCGCAGGCCGAGTGGACCAACGGCAGCCGCAGCTACGCGCTGATGCTCGCCAACGCGCTGGGCGGCACCGCCCCCATCCGCTGCGCGGTGGTGGGCACCCGCTTCCCCGACGGGCCGCACCCCGAGGAGAACGGCATCTCGATGCAGATGATCTCCGACACCAGCCCCATCGTGGCGAGCCTCGGCGGCAGCACCACCGACACCACGGTGCCGGTGCGCACCACCGGCGCGGCGCTGCTGCAGTCGGCGCGGGCGATGTCCGCCAACCCGCTCGCCGGGAGCCCCAGCTCGCTCACCACCGTGCGCACCGGGTACGACTCGGCGATCGCCATGCTCACCTCGCCGACGCAGACCTTCGACTACGCGGCGCTCACCAGCGCGTACGGCGTGTCCGCGAGCACCACGTCGGTGAGCAACTTCGCCACCCAGCTCATGGCCGCCGAGCTGATGCTCAACGCGGGCTGCAAGGTGGTCATCGCGGTGCGCAGCGGCGACTGGGACACCCACGGCTCGAACCCGGCCACCGGCGAGCGCGACCGGGCGGCCTTCGCGGCCATCGCCCCTGCGCTGCGCACCTTCCTCGGCCGGGTGATGGCGCCCACCTTCCCCATCGACGTCACCACCGCCATCATCGGCGACTTCGCGCGCAGCCTGCCGAGCTCGGACCACGCCAACTTCACCTGCGCCACGGTGATGGGCCCCCGCGTGAAGGTGGGCACCACCGGCCGGGTGACGGTGACCCGCGGCTCGGCCCTGAGCAACCCCGACGGCGGCATGGCGCTCTACGACGACCGGGTGTCCATCAACACCGCGACGCCCGGCGTGACGGGGCTGTGGGCGTACCTGGCGGCGGCGGCCAACGCGAGCACCGCGCCCTTCGGCACCAACCCGCACGCGCTGCTGCTGTGAGTCAGGTGGTGTACTCGGCGTTGACCTGCACGTAGCGGTAGCCGAGGTCGCTGGTCATCACCACCGCCGCGCCCTGACCGTCGCGGAGCTCGAGCGCGAGGCTGACGTCTTCGCGCGCCATGGCCCGGGAGACCGCGGCGCGGTCGAAGTCCGTCGGCTCGCCGGCGCGGAAGACCTCCACGCCCTGGAGCACGCAGCGCAGCGCGGCGGCGTTCTTCACCTCGGGGGCGTTGCCCACCGCGCTGGTGAAGCGCCCCCAGTTGGGATCGTTGCCGTAGAGCGCGGTGCGCACCAGCGCGGAAGCGGCCACCCGCTCGGCGATGGCCTTGGCCGCGGCCTCGCTCGCAGCGCCCGTCACCTCGATGGTGGTCACCTTGGTGGCGCCCTCGCCGTCGCGCGCGATGAGCCAGGCGAGGCGCCGGGCCACCTCGGTGGAGCGATCCAACCACCCGCTCACCTCGCCGGCGGCGCCGGTCGAGAGGACGAGCAAGGTGTCGTTGGTGCTGGTGTGGGTGTCCACGTGCACCGCGTTGAAGCTCTTCGCGGCCAGCGCAGGCAACGCGGCGCGCAAGGCGGCCGCCGGCACCGCGGCGTCGGTGGCGAGGAAGCCGAGCATGGTGGCCATGTTCGGCTGGATCATGCCCGCGCCCTTGGCCACCCCGGCCACCACCGCCGCGCCGGCGCGGGCGCACGCCTCCTTGGGGAACGCGTCGGTGGTCATGATGGCGAGGAGGAAGCTGCGGCCCGCTTCCACCTCGCGCGAGAGCGCCGCGTGCGCGGCGGTGATGCCCGCGCGGACCCGGTCCATCGGCAGCTTCACGCCGATGACCCCGGTGGAGCAGACCAGCACCTGGTGCTCGGGGCAGCCGACGAGCTGCGCCACCTGCGCGCACATCGCGCGCGCATCCGCCTCGCCCTGGGCGCCGGTGCAGGCGTTGGCGTTGCCGCTGTTGACCACCACCGCGCGCACCAGCCCGCCGGAGGCCTCGAGGTGAGCGCGCGAGCGCAGCACCGGAGCGGCGGCGAAGTGGTTCCTGGTGAAGACGGCGGCGGCGGGCACCGGGGCGTCGGCCACCAGCAGCCCCACGTCGGGGTTGCCGCTCGCCTTGATGCCCGCGCGCACGCCGGCAGCGCGCAGCCCACGCACCGAGGTCAGCGTGAGCTCCGCGGGATCGAAGACGGGGACCGGAGGCACCGGGATGGTCATGGGGCCTCGCAGATACACCAGCGCCGGGGTCGACCGCCCTCCCAAGCCGCACTCGAGGCGGCAGGAGGGCGGGACCTCACCGCGCGGACCGCTACTCCTGCCCGAAGACGGCCGGCTCGCTCCAGCGCACCTTGGCTCCCAGGGTGCCCCAGAACTTGTGCATCTCGTGCTTCACGGTGCTCTCGGCGTTGGCGCCGTGGCTGGTGCGGCTGCCCGGGTGGGTGTCGACCGGACCGGTGAGCTCGATCTTCCGCCCGTTGAGCTTCACGCTCTTGCGGTCGTCGGTGGCGGCGAACAGCATGCGGACGAGCACCGCCTCGCCTTCACCGTAGCGGCCGCCGTCGACCACCTTCTTGAGGATGCGCTGCATCTCGGTGGAGTTGATCTCCCGGCTCGCGCGATCGCCCGCCGACTTCCAGGTGCCGCGATCCTCGGTGGCGCGGGTGATGGCCTCGGCGAGCTCGCGGTCGACCTTCATCGACTTGGGGCCGCCGGCGGCCGACGTCTGGACGTCAGCGCGCACGTAGTAGCTGTTCCCCTTCTTCTCGATGACCGCGCCGTGCTTGAGCGCCTGATCCGCGAGCTTGCCCACCGCGTCCGCGCTGGGCGCCGCGCCCGCACCGCCCGCCGCCGCCGTCCGAGTCCGACCGACCGTGTTCTGAGCCATGTGTGTTCCCCCTTCGAAAGTAGTGTTTCGCAGCCGCGGAAGCATCGCACGGAGCGCGCCGCCGGCAAGGTGGATCCATTTCGAGAAACGGCGGCGGGCGGATCCGGCCCCGGACGCCGCGACAACTGCCCGCAATTCCTGGCCTCGATGCCCGACCCGGTCGGGCATCCCCGAGGTGACACTCGAAGATCCCGAACCGGCCCTCCCCGCCAATGATCCGCGGCTCGCCACCGCCACGGGGCGCAGCCTTCGGGAACGAGGCGAGACGTGATGCGCGAAGTGCAGGGTCGACGGCCACTCGGGCTTCTCCTGGTGCTCCTGTCGCTCGGGTGCGGCGGAGGTACTTCCGGCACTGCGAGCGGTGGTGGGTCGAGCGGCGTCGGGGGTGGGTCGAGCGGGGGCGGCAGTGGGTCGAGCGACGCCGGCGGTGGGTCGGCGACCGGTGGCGGGTCAGCCGGCGCAGGCGGCGGGTCAGTCGGCGCGGGCGGCGGGTCCGGCGGCGCAGGCGGCGGGTCGACGTCGGGCGGAGGCTCGGCGAGCGGCGGCGGGGCCCCCGGTGGGGGCGCACAAGGCTCGG
>JAIBBQ010000070.1 GCA_019694595.1 Myxococcaceae bacterium | reverse complement strand
CTCCGGCGGTGGCTCGGCGTCGTCCGGCGGTGGCGCGGCGTCCGCTGGCGCTGGCGCGGCGGCCGCCGGCGGTGGCTCGGCGTCCTCCGGCGGTGGCTCGGCGTCCTCCGGCGGTGGCTCGGCATCCTCAGGCGGTGGGTCCGGAGCCTGCGTCGCCACCGGCGCCGCGTGCAGCGCCTCGACCCCCTGCTGCACGGGCAGCTGCAACGGCAACGTCTGTCAGCCGTCACTCTTCTGCAAGAACGCCGGGCAGAGCTGCAGCGCGAGCTCGGAGTGCTGCTCGAGTCTCTGCACCGGAGGCACCTGCGCGAGCACCTTCTGCACGGCGACGGGCGGGACCTGTTCCACCCTGGATCCCAGCGCCTGCTGCACCAAGTCGTGCCCCGCGGGGCAGTGCCAGGCACTCGCCGGCGGGAGCTGCCGCGTCCAGGGTGACACCTGCACGGTCGGCACCGACTGCTGCTCCACGAACTGCCAGGGCGGCCGCTGCGTCGCGGCGTACTCGTGCCAGGCCAACGGCGATGTCTGCACGGCGAACGCCCAGTGCTGCGGCAACGCGTGCTCGGCGAACGGCGACGGCGGCACCGGCCGGTGCCTCAACGTGTCCGGCGGCGGAGCGGGCGGATGTACCCAGGGCGGCAACCCCTGCACCGGCGGCAGCACCTGCTGCTCGCGCATCTGCTTCGACCCCGGCTCGGGGGCGACCGTGTGCATGCCGGCCACCGGCTGCCGCCTCACCGGTGACAGCTGCATCAGCGACCAGGCCTGCTGCGGCGGCGGCACCAACCCCAACGGCAGCGTGGTGTGCAGCACGGGCCGCTGCGACAACGGCCAGGCCTGCAACCCGGTGGGCAACATCTGCGGCGCCCCGGTGCTGCCCGACGGCGGGAAGATCAACGCCTCGCAGGACTGCTGCGACGGCAAGAAGGACGTCTGCAAGCTCGACTCGTCGGGCATCCCCCGCTGCTTCGGCGGCGGCAGCACCACCTGCCCCACCGGGTACACCGGCCAGGCGCCGTGCTGCATCGCCACCGGCGGCCAGTGCCAGTTCAAGGACCAGTGCTGCGGCGGTCAGCCCTGCGTGCCCGGCACCGACGGCGGGCTGCAGTGCACCACCAACGCCTGCTTCCCCCTCGGCAGCACCTGCTCGGGCTCCGGTCAGTGCTGCGCGCCGTCGAGCTGTCTGCCGGCCTCCGAAGGGACCTTCGCCTGTCAGCTGACCGCGAGCGACGCCGGCACCCTCTGCGCGCCGAGCGACGCGGGCTGCGTGAACGCGGCCGACTGCTGCTCCACCCTCTGCGTCTCGGGCAAGTGCCAGAGCCAGGGCGCGTGCCAGCCGCAGGGCTCGAACTGCACCACGGCGTCCGACTGCTGTGCGGGCCTCGGGTGCCAAGGAGGCGTCTGCCTGCCGTCGACCTGCAACGGCGCCGGCCAGAACTGCACCCCGAAGAGCCCCTGCTGCAGCGGCCTGGCGTGCCTCGACGGGCTCTACGCCCCCTGCGACGGTGGCACCGCCTGCTTCTGCATCATCCAGGACTGAGCGCGCGCCAGGTCTCGCCCGAGCGCGCGGCGCGACCTTCGGCCTCGAGCTTGAGGAGGATCGCCAGCGTGCTGCGCTCGGCGAGGGGCCAGACGAAGGCCTGCACGTCGTCGTAGGCGCGCGGCACCAGCGTCTCCAGCGTCCCCGGACCGGCCGCGAGCGCGGCGCGCACCTTGTCTTCCCGCCAGGCGCGGTGCTGCAGGTACTCCGAGAGCTTGGCTCCACCGTCGGGCGAGGGGGCGCCGTGCGCCGGGTAGAGCGTGGCGGGCGTGAGCCCCCGCAGGCGCTCCAGCTGGGCGAGGTACTGCGCCATGTCCCCTTCCGGCGGGTCGATGACGATGGTGCCGGTGCCGGCCACCATGTCGCCCACCACCATCGCGCGCGAGCGCTCGTCCACCAGGCACACGTGGCCACGCGCGTGGCCCGGGGTGTGGCGCACCACCCACTTCTCACCACCGGCGAGCGCGAGCACGTCGCCTTCTTCCAGCAGACGGGCGGTGGGCACCGGCAGCCGGTCCGCGGTGCGTGCGTGCGCCCACACCGGCAGCCCGAGCGCCTTCACCACCGTCTCCAGGCCGCCCACGTGGTCGCCGTGGTGGTGCGTGGGCACCACCGCGCGCAGCACCGCGCCTTCGGAGCGCAGCGCCTCGAGCAGCGCGACGAGCTGCGCGGTCTCGTGAGGGTCGCTCGAGCCGGGGTCCACCACCAGGAGCTCGCGGGTGCCCAGCACGTAGGTGTTGGTGTGCGTCGCCGGAGGCAGCGTGGCGGTGCGCAGCGGCACCACCAGCACGCCCTGCTGGAACTCGATGCGCCCGGCGATGAAGTCCACGCAGTGCGGCGGGTGGCGCAGCGCCTCCAGCGCCGACGGCACGTCGCGCAGCCCGCGCAGCACCTCGAGCGCGTGCCGGTTGGGCGGGTGCAGGAGCGCCGTCCCCGCCTGCCACTGCGCCAGCGCGGCCTCGGGCGTCGTCCAGGCCCCGAAGGACAGCTCGCCCGGCCAGACCTCGGCGCCCTGCCCGGCCGGCGCTTCCACCAGGAAGAAGCGGGCGTCGAAGCGCCCGGGCAGGTGCGGCGGGGTCACCCAGCGGCCCGCGTCGGGGAAGTGCGCGGCGTCGAGCGTGAGCCCCCGGGCGGACAGCAGCTCCGCGAAGCCGGCCTTCTTCTCCAGCAGCGCGCGGCGCATCGCGGCGCGGTCCTCGGCGCTCGTCTTCTCGGCGCCCACCGCCACCAACAGCCCGGTCTCTTCCAGCAGCTCGCGCGCGGCGGTCACCCGCAGGGTGGCGGCCAGCCCCTGCGCCCCGGCCACGGGAATGGCCGCGTCGGCCTTGTCCACCTTGCCACCGGGGAAGGCGTAGAAGCCGCCCGCGAAGGACAGCGCCTTGTCCCGCTTGATCCAGAAGGTCTCCGCGCCACCCGCCGTCCGGCGAAAGACGATCACCGCGGCGGCATCGCGCGTCGGCGCGGCGACGAAGGGAGGCGGCTCGAAGCCGGGGAGCAGCTCGCTCACGCGTCCACCCCCGTCAGCCGCGCGATGATGGGCCGCGCCGCCTCGACCTGGTCCGGGCGCACGTACACCCGCGACAGCCGCACCGCGCCCGCGAACCGCTGGTAGAGCGGCGTGTACTTGGCGACGTCGGTGAGCCGCCCGCTCGACGGATCGAGGATCAAGAGCGACGGCGCGCTGCCGTCCTCGAAGTAGCGCGAGAGCACCCCGCGCGACTCCACCGAGAAGTGCTCGAGCCCGGCGGCGGTGAGCGCGCGGTCGAGCTCCGCGAGGTCGTACCCCTCGTCGCGCTCGGTGAACTCCGCCACCCGCTTGAAGCCCTTGCGGTCGACCAGCCGCTTCGCCCACCGGTTGTCCGAGGTGCGCAGCCGGGCGTGCAGCGCCACGTCGTCGCAGCGCAGGAAGCCTTCGGGGTCCGCGGGAATCTCGAGCTCGCCTGGCGCCTCGTCGTAGTAGCGCCGCAGCATGTGGTCGAAGCTCACCGAGGTGTGGTGGTAATAGACCGAGAGGAACATGTGGTAGCGGCTGAGGAGAAAGTCCTCGAAGGCGAAGGCCGCCACGCGAGAGAGCGCCAGGTACATCGAGCCGCCCTGCTCCGCCGCCGACAGGTTGCCCACGATCCACTCGAAGTCGTAGCGGCCGTAGTTCACCCCGGTGAAGAAGCTGTCGCGCTGCAGGTAGTCCATGCGGTCGGCGTCGAGCTCGCCCGACACGATGGCCCGCAAGAGCGGCGCCCAGTCGACCCCGGCTTCCACGAACGGAGAGCCCGTCGGCGGCGCCTCGCCGGTGATGAGCGAGACCAGGTGTTCGGGCGTGAGCGCCCACGGCGTCAGCGCGCTCGAGAGCACCGGCGTCAGCTCGCTGCCCAGCAAGATGCGGGCGGTGTAGTCCTCGTGCGAGGCCCGGCCGCCCTGCGTGCCCAGCCACGACGGGAGCGCCAGCTTCGTCCGCTCCGGCGCCACCGCTTCGGACGCGTGGCTCAGCGGCATGTGGCCGAGGTCGTGGCAGAGCACCGCCAGCCGCACCGCAGCGCGGAAGCGCGCGCGCGTGGGCTCCGGCAGCGGCCGGGCCACCGCGTCGAAGAGCCGCCCCGCCACGTGCATGGCGCCCAGCGAGTGCGCATGGCGGGTGTGGGTCGCCCCGGGAAAGGCGAGCTCGCCGAACCCCAGCTGCTTCACGTGGCGCAGCCGCTGGAAGAAGCGGCTGTCGATCACCCGCGTCTCTTCGGGGCCCGCGTGAATGGTGCCGTGGATCGGATCGCGAATGCGCACGAGGAACTCCCTACCTCGCGTCGAGCTTCGGTGCTACACGCCGCGGCGCTTCCACGCACTCATGCGCATCGCGATCCTCCACAACCGGGACCACCAGCTGCTCGAAGAGGACCCCGGCCGCGAAGCGCGCGAAGACGTGGTCCGCGTCGCTCAGGCAGTGCACGACGCGCTCGCCGGCCCCAAGCGCGACGTCGAGCTGGTGGGCGTGGGCGACGACCTGTTCTCGCTGGGCACCCGCCTCGCCGGCAACACCGACCTGGTGGTCAACCTCTGCGAGTCGCTCGCGGCCGACGCGCGCGGCGAGATGCTCATTCCCGCGCTGCTCGACCTGCACGCGCTGCCGTACACCGGCTCGGGCGCGCTCTCGCTGGGCCTCGCGCTGCACAAGCCCAAGGCCAAGGAACTGCTGCGTGCCCGGGGCGTGGCCACGCCCGACTTCGCGGTGGTCGAGTCGGTGGCGGGCGTGGGCGCGGTCGCGCTGCCCTTTCCGCTCATCGTGAAGCCGTCGCGCGAAGACGCGTCGGTGGGCATCGACTTCGACTCGGTGGTGCACACCCGCGCCGCCCTGGGCCGCGCGGTCGCCCAGGTGGTGCGCACCTACCGCCAGCCCGCGCTCGTCGAGCGCTTCATCGAGGGCCAGGAGATCTACGTCCCGATCCTCGGCAACGCGCCCCGCCGCGCCCTCCCGCTCACCCGCATCGAGTTCGGCCCGTCGTTCGCCGGCAAGCCGCAGGTGCTGGGCTACCGCGCCAAGTGGTCGCCCGAGTCGCCCGAGTTCACCGACAGCCCTTCCCGCCCGGCGCAGCTCGACTCCGCGCTCGAGGAGCGCTGCGTGCGCACCGCGCTGGAAGCCTTCGCGGCGCTGGAGTGCCGCGACTACGGCCGCGTCGACCTCCGCGTCGACGCGAGCGGCCAGCCCTACGTCATCGACATCAACCCCAACTGCGACCTCCACCCGCAGTCGGGCTTCGCGACGGCAGCGCAGGCGGCCGGCATCGGCTACGCCGACCTCGCGCTTCATCTGGTGGAGCTCGCGCTGGAGCGTCACCATGGAGATCAAGCCCCTGTCCGCCGGCGACCGGCCGCAGCTCGCCGAGCTGCTGAGCCGCATCGAGACGTTCTCTCCGGAGGAAGTGTTGTGCGCGCTCGAGCTCATCGACCTCGCGCTCACGGGCGATAACAAGGACTACCAGGTCCTCGTCGCCAACCGCGACGGCAAGGTCGTCGGCTACGTCTGCTACGGCCCGACGCCGATGACGCAGGGCTGCTTCGACCTCTACTGGATCGCGTCCGACCCGCTGGTGCGCGGCCAGGGCGTGGGCGCGGCGCTCGTCTCGGCGATGGAAGGCGACATCCGCAGGCGGCAGGGGCGGCTCATCCGCGTGGAGACCAGCGCGATGGAAGCCTACGGCCCGACGCGCGGCTTCTACGCGGGCATGCAGTACAAGGAAGAGTCCCGCTTCCGCGACTTCTACAAGGTCGGCGAGGACCTCATCATCCTCGCCAAGCGCCTCTAGTCGTCAGGCCCGCGGCGAGGCGCGCGGCGGGCGCCAGGTCTTCACCGGGTCGACCACCACGCGGTTCCGGCCGGAGTGCTTGGCCGCGTAGAGCACCTGGTCGGCCCGCTTGAGCAGCGAGTGCAGCGACTCCTTGGGCTCGAGCTGCGCCACGCCGATGCTGATGGTGAGCTTCACCGGCAGCACCTTCTCGCCGTCGCGCAGCCGCAGGCCTTCGACCACCTCGCGCACCCGTTCCATGATGGCGCGCGCGCCGTCGAGCGGGCAGTCGGGGAAGAGCACCGCGAATTCCTCGCCGCCGTAGCGGGCGACCAGGTCGGTCTCGCGCACCGCGGCCTTGAGCGCGCCGGCCGCGGCCTTGAGCGCCAGGTCGCCGGTGGAATGCCCGTGCTCGTCGTTGATCTTCTTGAAGTGGTCGAGGTCGAGCATCGCCACCGACGTCGCGCGCCCGTGGCGGCCGGCGCGCGTCACTTCCGCCTCGGCGAGCTCGAAGAAGTGCCGCCGGTTGAAGACCCCGGTGAGCCCGTCGATGGTGGCCATGGTCCACAGCCGCTGCTCGAGTTCCTTCTGCGCGGTGACCTCGGTGAAGCCCACCACGAAGACCTTCTCGCCGTTGAGCTCCAGCGTCTTGGCGCTCAGCAGCGCCCAGAACGGCCGCCCGGTCGACGTCTGGAGCTGCACCGACGCGGCGTCGACCTGCCCGCTCTTGCGCAGGCCTTCGACGAAGGCGTCGCGGTCGGAAGGCTTGGCGTAGAACGACGGCGCCTTCTTGCCCACGAACTGGGTCAGCGGCAGCTCGAACATCACGCTGGCGCGGCTGTTGGCGTACCGCACCACGCCGTCGTCGAGCCCGGTCACCACCAGCGGCAGCGGCGCGGCGTCGAGCAGCGTGCGCAGGGTGTCCTCGCTCTTCTCCAGCGCCTCGCGCGCCGCCCGTTCCTTGGTGACGTCGATGCCGCCCACCAGCAGCGCCGGTGAGCCGTCGAGCGTGGCGACGCCGGCGGACAGCGAGGCCCAGAAGTGCCGGCCGCTCGACGTCTTGAGCTCGGCCTCGAAGCCGGTCACCTTGCCGTGCGCCTTCACCTGCGCGCGCAGCTCGTCGCGGTCTTCCGGGCGCACCCAGAAGTCGGGCGCCAGGCGGCCGCGCGCGGCGTCGACCTCGATCTCGAACATCTGGGCCGCGTACTGGTTGCCCTCGAGGAGCACCTGGTCCTTGAGCCGGCTCGCCACCAGCGCCACCGGGGCCAGCGCGAAGACGTTGCGCAGGTTCTCTTCCGCCTGCTTCTCGGCCGAGATGTCCACCATCGAGGCGAGCAGCGCCACCTCGCCCTTGAAGCGCAGCGCCTCGGCGCTCATGCGCGCCCAGAACTCGCGCCCGGTGGCGGTGCGCAGGCGCACCTCGAGGCCGTCGATGCGGCCCTGCCCCAGCAGCGTCTCCAGGAAGGTGGCCCGGTCGCCCTGGCTCACCCAGAAGAGCCCCGCGTCCATGCCGGGCATCTGGTACTCGGGCACCTCGAAGAGCCCCAGCGCACGGCGGTTGCCGAAGATGACCTTGTGGTCGCTGGCCCTGGTGACCACCAGCGGCACCGGGCTCGCGTCGATGAGCGCGCGGAGGTTCTCTTCTTCCGAGCGCAGCTGGCCGCCCTGCAGCAGCGCCGGCTCCGCCCGCGCCCCCAGCACCATGCCGACGAACTCGGCGAAGGTGCCCGCCACCAGCTCTTCCCACGCCTGCCAGCGCCGCGCGGGGCCCACGTGCTCGTGGCACACCACCGCCACCGCGCGGCCGCTCACGAAGACCGGGGCGTCGAGCAGCGAGGTGATGCCCAGCGGGGTGAGGTAGCCCTTCTCGAACTCCATCGTGCGCGGGTCGACGCGGGCGTCGTGCGCGACGATGACCTGCTCGGACGCGAGCGCGCGGAAGTAGGCGGGCGCCATCTCCTGGGTGATGACCTGCCCCTTGCTGTGCACCTGCTTGGCCTGCTCGAAGAGCCCCAGGCACTCGAGCTGCTGCCCGCCGGGGGCGATGCGCCAGATGCTCGCCCGGTCGACCCGCAGGGTGGTCGCCGCCGCCTCGGTGAGCCGCTCGAGCGCCCGCGCCACCGACAGCGGCGTCAGGGGCCCGGCGTTGAGCAGCTGGGTGAGCCGCTTGCGCTCCGGGTACACCCAGGCCCGCAGCACTTCCTCGACCTGGCTGGTGAGCGCCTCGGGGGTCCCCATGGTGAGGGCGTGGCCTTAGCCAGAGCGGGCCCGCCGCTCAAGCACCGGCGCGGATCAGGGCTGCGCCGCGGCCCAGAGGTACTGGTAGATCTGCACCGCTTCCTGGGGGCTCAACCGGGCGCGCGGCGCCATGTCCTTGAGCTCCTCGCGCCACTCGTCGGGCTTGAGCTCGTCGACCGACGGCGTGGCGTGGCAGCCACCGCAGCGGTGCACGAAGAGCTGCCGGCCGTTCTCCAGGTGCACCGGCGAGACCTGGAGCTTCTCCTGCGCCACCGCGAGCTGCCCTTCACGCAGCGCGGGGGCGAGCGGCGCGCACGCGGCGAGCGCGAGCAGCATGAAGAGCGCGGTCTTCAAAAGACGACCCCCACGCCGAGGTTGAGCAGCACCTCGTCGTCGCCCTGCAGCCGGTTCCGGGTGGTGACGTCGGCCTTCACCACCACCGCGCGGTGCGGGAGGAACGAGACGCCGAAGACCCAGTCGGTGAGGTGGAAGCGGGGGTCGGGCACGTACCCGGTCGGCACCAGGGCCTGGGTGTCCACCACCTCCACCCGCGCGAACGGGTAGAGCTGCATGCCGCCCGCGTCGAAGAAGCGCAGCACGTCGTACGACAGCTCGAGGTAGCCGCCCTGCATGCGCCGCGGCGGCACCCCGGTCGCCGCCGGGTCCGAGAAGAACGGGCTGCCGTCGGCCTTGTACGCACCCAGCAGCGCCCCGGTGTTGGGCATGAAGAACTGCACCCACAGCCCCTTGGCGCGCACGCCCCGCCAGTTGAACTGGGCGTCGAGCTCGTAGCTGAGCAGCGGCAGCGAGACCGCCACCCGCTTGCCGTTCTCGTCGTAGGTCTGGGTGTTGGGGCCCATGTCGCCGCCGTAGAACGACGCGCCCACGGTGAGGCCGCGCATCGGCTCACCTTCCACCCGGCCTTCCACCGCGGGGCCGTTGAAGCGCGCGAAGGAACCGAAGGCGCGGCCGTCGATGAAGCCTTCGCGGTTGAGCTTCTCGGGGCTGGGCGCCGAGGTCGCGTACAGCTCGTAGCGCACCCGCCCGGCGAGGCTGCCGTAGACGCCCACCGCGAGCTCGCGCCAGGTCGACGGGATGACCGCAAGCTCCACCAGCGGCCGGTTGACGCCGTTGTAGAGCGTCGGCTCGTGGATGCGCTGCTGGATGCCCATGGGGGTGAGCACCAGGCCCGCGCGCACGCCGATGGCGTCCACCGCCTGCCACTCGACGTACGCCTGCTCGAGCTCCGAGAGCCCCCGGCACGACGCGCAGGTGATGGCGTTCTCCAGCTCGTACTCCAGGTACAGCCGCCAGCTCGGCGACAGCCGCTTGGAGACGCCGAGCGAGACGCGGCGCAGGTTGGCGGTGGCCACGAAGGGCGCCGACGGCCCCGTCTGGGTGAGCCCGGCGACGAGCTCGGCATAGCCACCCACCGACAGGGTGCTGGCGGCGTCGATCATCAGCGCGGGGTCGCCGCTGCCCGAGCCCGAGGTGGGGTGGCCGCGCGCGGGGGTCGCCGACAGCGCGCCCTCGGGCACGCCCGCGTCGGCCACCGCACCGGCCTCGCCCGCATCGGCGAAGGCCGGGGGCGCGAAGAAGCCGGTCGACGGCACCAGCTCCGGCCCTCCGTCGAGGTCCTGGCCGAAG
The DNA here is from genome assembly GCA_019694595.1 of Myxococcaceae bacterium. GTDB lineage: Bacteria > Myxococcota > Myxococcia > Myxococcales > Myxococcaceae > JAIBBQ01. Next base: position 19,470 of record JAIBBQ010000070.1, on the reverse strand, counting down.
GCGGCGAGCGACGACAGCAGTGCGAGCGCGAGGGTGGTCTTCACAGGTCCTTCAGCACCAGGTGGGAGTCCATGACGAAGTCGTTGTCGGAAGCCGCCGCGTGGCAGCTGTTGCAGTCGCCGGTGGTGGCGTTGGTGGCGGTCTCACCGCCCATGGTGCGGTACCCGTGGCCGACGGGAGGGGTGAGCCCGCGCCAGATGACGGTGGCCTCGGGGTCGCCGTCGACGAAGTCGATGTCGAACCACTCCCAGCCCACTGCCCCCTTGGCGTTGAAGTCGCCGCCGCGCTTCACCATGGCGTGGTTCTCGGGCTCGAGGCCGGGCCCTTCGTCGCGCACCTTGACGATCATCGTGCCCACCGGGAAGTGGGTGCTGCCGTGCGGCGGGAGCCGGTTGATGTAGACGGTGCGCTGCCCCGCGGGGTGGCCGCCGGTGCCCGCCACCGCGTCGCTGCCCACCAGGTACGACTCCCACGACTTGAAGTTCTGGAAGTCCTTCTGCAGGGCGATGAACGTCTTGCCGGTGTCGGGGTCGTACGGCACGTAGTCGAGGCACCCGCCCAGGCACACCGCCAGCGACAGCGAAACGAGAGTTCTCACAGCGACTCCAGGAAGGCGATCAGCCGCGCGCGCTCGGCCTTGCTCATCTGCACCACCTCGTCGCGGGAGCGCTGCGCCTCGCCCCCGTGCCACAGGACCGCTTCCATCACGCCGCGGGCCCGCCCGTCATGCAGGTAATGGTCGTGGCGGTTCACCACCGGCACCAGCCCCAGGCCCCACAGCGGCGCGGTCCGCCACTCGGTGCCGCTCGCCGCGAAGTCCGGGCGGTGGTCGGCGAGGCCTTCGCCCAGGTCGTGGAGCAACAGGTCGGTGTACGGGCGAATGGTCTGGTTCGACAGCTCGGGGAAGCCCGGGGCCTGCGCGGTGGTGAGCCGCTCGAGGTGGCAGGCGGTGCAGCCCGCCCCGCGGAACAGCTCGCGCCCCTGGAGCACCTCGGGGGCCTTCCAGTTGCGGCGCCCCGGCGGCGCGAGGTGCTGGCCGTAGAAGGTGACCGCCGCCAGCTTGTCGTCGGTGAGCTCGGGGGCGCCGCCGCTCGGCGCCGCGGCGCACGCGGCCTGGGCGGCGGTGCAGTCCTGCTCCGGGAAGAGGCTCGAGGTGATGCCCACGTCGCCCAGGAAGGCGCCGGCCGACTGCTGCTCCACCGTGGGCTGGCCGGCCTTCCACCCGAAGCGCCCCAGCCGCAGCGCGCCCTGGCGCACGTCCCACACCTGGTTGGGGCGCCCGGAGATGCCGTCGCCGTCGCGGTCGTCGGGGTCGGCGTGCGAGAGCACCTGCGCCTCGCTCACCAGCTCGAGCAGCCCCAGGCCCACCATGGCCGGCGCCGCGCGCGGCGAGACGAGCAGCTCCGTCGGCAGCGGCCCGTACTGGGGGTCGTCGAAGGAATAGACCGGTGCGCGCAACGAGTACGGCTCGCCGTCGGCGAAGCGGCCGGGCTGCTCCACCCAGCGCACCCGCGGCGTCACCTCCGACGGCACGCCGAAGATGCCGTGGGGGCTCAGCTGCCCGCCGTACACCGGGTCGGGCTTCGGGCCGCCGTGGGGGCCTTCGCCGGGCACCGAGATGCGGAACAGCACCCCGAGGAACGGCTCGTCGGCCGTCTCGGGCGGGCCGGCGCGCCCGTCCTTCAGGTGGCAGGCGTCGCAGCCGGTGGCGTTGAAGAGCGGGCCCAGCCCGTCGGAGCCCGACGTCGACGCCGGCGCGGCCACCCAGGCGCGGTTGAAGAAGGCGTTGCCGGCGAAGAAGTCGTCGCGCCGCGCGCCGTCGGTCAGCGTGCGCGAGGGCAGCGTGAAGGCGCCCCGCGTCTCGTCGAAGACGGTGGTGTCGCCGCCCAGCAGCTCTTCGCCGACCTCGGGCTGCGGCCCTGCCGCCGGCGGGAGGCCGCCGCAGCCCAGCAACAGCAGGGTGATGGCGAAGGGGCGCGTCACGGTCACTGGAGGCTGATGGTGAGCCCGAGCTCGGTGGCGCCGACCGCGAAGCTCTCGCCCTGCGCGCGCACCGCGTCGAGCGACGCCTTCATCGCCACCCGGCCCGGCGAGGCGTCGTCGCCCTTGAGCGCCTGGTCGAAGGGCTGCGGAATGGCGTCGTAGGCCTGGGTGGTGGCCGCGAGCTGGGCCTCGAGCGCGTCGTAGAGCTTCTTGTTCTTGGCCTTGAGCAGCCCGTCGAGGCCGGGGCCGTCCTTCCCGTCGATGATGCCCTTGTACGCCTCCACGATGCCCACCTGGTCGTAGACGAAGTCCCAGTGGGTGTTGTCGCTGAAGCACGAGTGCTCGTCTTCCTGGTCCTTCGACTTGTAGGCCGCCGCCATGCGCTCGCCGCCGAGCTCGGTGAACGACAGCTGCCCCAGGCCGGTGAAGATCTTCTCCAGGCTCTTCTGGGGGTCGTCGGCCACGAAGGCCGCGCCGTAGCTCTTGGGGTCGTCCAGGTCCCACTGGTGCTCGACCGCCTCGAGGTCGGCCACCAGCTTGGTGGTGACCAGCGCGAGGTACTGGCGGCGGCGGTCCTGGTTGGCGGCGGTGGCCCCCTGCCCCGTCACGTAGTCGCTGAAGGGGCGCGCGCCCGGGCCGGTGTCCGACAGGTCCTGCCCCCAGAGCAGGAACTCGATGGCGTGCCAGCCGGTCGAGACCTGGGTCTCCTTGTCCTTCTGGTTGTGCGCGGACATCGCGTCGATGGTGATGCTGGGCATCATCGACGGGTTGTTCACCAGGCCGGCGGCGGGCTCGCCCTGCACGTAGTCGATGAAGTTCTCGTCGAGCGGCCAGGAATTGATCTGCCCTTCGTAGTTGTTCACCTCGTCGTCGATGGGGCCGCCGTAGAAGCGGAATGCCTCGGTGCGCAGGTACGACGGCCGCGCCGAGAGCCACGCCTGCTTGGCGTCTTCCAGCGTCTGGGCGCCGGGCGCCTGCACGAAGGCCTTCACCTTCGCTTCCAGCGCGGTGGCCTGGGAGACCGCGTCCTCGTACCGGGTGTGCACCAGCGCCGCGTACTGCGCCACCACCTCGGCCCGGCCGTCGGCCGCCGGCTGCCCGGGACCGCAGGCTGCCACCACCACCACCAGAACCACCGGGAACGACGCGCGCATCGGAGCCTCTTTGTTGAGAATGATTATCAAAACCAAATTTGTTTTAAGGGGTCACGGGCCCGGGTGTCAAGGCACCGTGAATGAGGCGCGGTGATGGGCGTCATCTCCAGCGACCGCTGCTACGGTCCCTGACCCATGCGACGCGCCCTCTTCCTCTGTCTGTGGCTGACCAGCGGCCTGGTGCTGGCGAAGGACGAGCCCAAGTACTCCGAGGTGGTGACCGCGCCCCGGCCCGCCGCCGGCGAGTACATGGGGCTGTACCTGATGGGGAAGAAGGTCGGGTACCTGTACACCAACGTCTCCCTGGTCCCGACCAACCCGGAACAGGCGATCTCGGTGAACCACTTCGTGATGCGCGCCCAGGTGGGGGCCAAGGTCGCCGAGCGCTCGCTCAAGGAGACCCGCATCTTCGAGGCCAAGCCCCACGGGCGGCTCCTGTCCTTCGTGGTGGAGCAGGCCGGCGACGGCGGCGACCAGACGCTCGAGGGCACCGCCACCCCCACCGGCCTCAAGGTGCTGCAGAAGCGGCCCGGGCAGCCCAACCAGGTGCGCTCGCTCAAGCCGGTGAAGGAGACGGTGGAAGACGCCGACCAGGCTCGGGTGGCGCTCATCCGCAAGCAGGCGGTGGAAGGCATCGTCACCGACGGCACCGACCTCGAGAGCTACCGGGTGGTGACCACCCCCGGGGGCACCGAGACCCGCACCATCGGCGGGGCCCCGGTGAAGGTGACCAAGGTCACCACGCTCTCGGACAAGGAAAAGGTGCCGGCGGTCGCGTACCTCGACGAGCAGGGCCGCATGCTGGAGATCGACTTCGGCGGCACCATGACCGCGGTGCAGGAGAGCGAGGAGAAGGCCAAGCGCTTCGACACCGTCGAAGTCTTCGGGTTGACCCGCCTGGTGCTGCCCAAGCCCGCCCCGCCGGAAGCGCGCAACGTGCCGGGGCAGCTGACGCTCGACGTCACCGGCCTGCCCGAGAAGTTCCGCATCGAGACCTACCGGCAGAGCTTCAAGGTGCTCGACGGCGGCAAGGTGCAGATCACCCTCAAGGCCGCGCCGCCGAAGGTGAAGGGCAAGGTACGGCCGCTGGTCGACCCCAACGGCGGGGTGAACCTCAAGTCGACCCTCGCGGTGGAAGCCGACAGCCCGGAGATCGCCGCCGCGGCCAAGAAGATCGTCGGCACCGAGAAGGACGCCTACGTCGCCGCCAAGAAGATCGTCGCCTGGGTCAACCAGAGCCTGCAGAAGGACTACGGCAGCTCGTCCGACCGGGCGACCGACGTGCTGCGCATTCGCAAGGGCGACTGCACGGAGCACTCGCTGCTCGCGGTGGCGCTGCTGCGGGCCGCCGGCATTCCCGCCAAGCGCATCGACGGCGTGGTGTACCTGATGAACGAGGACAAGGTGCCCGCGCTCTACTGGCACGAGTGGGTCGAGGCCTACGTCGGCGAGTGGACCCAGCTCGACCCCACCTTCGGGCAGGACGTGGCCGACGCCACCCACCTCGCGCTCGGCGAAGAAGGCAGCGCGGAGATCACCCCGCTCATCGGCGGGCTCAAGGTGGTCGACGTTCGCTAGAGAATGGGCGAGCGCCTCGGCGACTACGAGCTGCTCGAGCCCCTCGCGCACGGCGGCATGGGCGAGGTGTTCCTCGCGCGCTCCGCCCGCCACGGCACGGTGGCGCTCAAGCGCATGCTGCCGCACCTGGCGAAGGACGCTGCCTTCGCCCGCCGCTTCCTCGAGGAAGCCGGCCTCGCCGCCCGGGTGCTCCACCCCAACGTGGTGCGCACGCTCGAGCTCGGCGAGGCCCAGGGCACCTTCTTCATCGCCATGGAGCACGTCGACGGGCTCGACCTGCGCCGGGTGCTCGCGAGCGGCCCGCTCGCCTGGCCGGTGGCGGTGCAGGTGGCGGCGCTCGCGGCCAGGGGGCTGCACGCCGCCCACCGGGCCACCGACGCCCGCGGGGCGCCGCTGCGCATCGTGCACGCCGACGTGTCGCCCCACAACGTGCTGCTCGGGCGCAATGGCGCGGTGAAGCTCATCGACTTCGGGGTGGCGCGCGCGGTGACCCAGGCGCACCGCGCCGAGCTGCTCCTGGGCAAGTACGCCTACCTGTCACCCGAGCAGGCCGAGGAGCTGCCGCTCGAGCCGCGCTCCGACGAGTTCTCGCTCGCCGTGGTGCTGTGGGAAGCGCTCACCGGCCAGAAGCTCTTCGACGCCGCCAACGACGCGGCCACCTTGCAGAAGGTGCTCGACTGTCAGGTGGTGCCGCCGTCGCGGGTGCACGGCCACCTCCCCCGGCCGCTCGATGCGGTGGTGCTGCGCGCGCTCAGCGCCGAGCCCACCCGCCGCTACCCGACCCTGCTCGCCTTCGAGGAAGCGCTCACCGAGGTGCTGGCGCTCGCGCCCGAGCCCCCGGACCTCGCGGCGGCGCTGAAGGACCGGCTGGAGCGCTGACGTCGGTCGCCCGAGAAGGGGTCAGGGCGCGTCGAGCTCGGCGAGCGCGGTCGCCACCGCCTCGGCGGTCGACATCGGCGGCAGGCACGAGAAGTTCCGGCAGAGGTAGGCCTGCACGCCGTCGCCGGCGGCCCGGTGGGCGAGCTGCTCGGCGAGCACCGCGGGCACCGGCGCCCCCGGCTCGTGCACCGCGAGGTGCAGCGTGGGGCAGAAGCGGGCCGCCACCGCGCTCACGAACGGCATCCGCGCGCGGGCCGGCCCCACCAGGGTGAGCTCCGCGGCGCCGTCGAGCGCGGCGTCGGCGGCGAGCCAGAGGTGGCCGTAGCCGAAGGGGTTGTGCACCAGCTCCTCGCGCATGCGCTCGAGGTACACGGTGGCGCGCTCGAGGTGGCGGGCGCGCCCGGTGAGCGCCGCGAGTCCCACCAGCGCGTGGGTGAGCGTGGAGGCGCCGGCGGGGGTGGCGTTGTCGTGCATCGAGTACGGCGGCACCACGAGGTTGGGGGTGCCGCGGGGCGCCGACCAGAACGCCTCGCGCTGCTTGTCCCAGAAGGTGGTCACCGCGGCGTCGGCGATCTTCTCCGCCGCCTCGAGCCACTGCGCGTCGCCGTCGGCCTGGTAGAGCGACACCAGGCCCAGCGCGAGGCCTCCGGAGTCTTCCAGGAGCCCCTGGTGGCGCGCCACGCCGCCCTGGAACGAGCGCCACAGGGTGCCGTCGGGCTTCACCAGCGTCCTGAGCGCGAAGCGGGCCGCGTCCTGCGCGAGGGTGCGCCAGTCCCGGCGGTCGAACACCCGCGACGCGAAGGCCAGGGCGTCGATGGTCAGGCCGTTCCACCCGGTGAGCACCTTGTCGTCGCGCCCCGGAGGCACCCGGCGCGAGCGGACCTCCAGGAGGCAGCCTCGAATGGTCATCAGCCGCATGCGGGCCACGTCCTCGGCCATGCCCACGGCCCGGGCGACCTCGGCGAGCGAGCGCGGCGTCTCCAGCACCGAGGTGCCGTGCTCGAAGGACCCCGCGGCGGTCACCTGGAAGTACTCCGCGGCGAGCCGGGCGTCGCTTTCCCCCAGCGCCTGCTCCAGCTCGGCGGGGGTCCACACGAAGAACTTGCCTTCTTCGCCTTCGGAGTCGGCGTCGAAGGCCGCCACGTAGCCGCCGTGGGGCTCGCGCATCTCGCGTTCGAGGTACCCGGCGATGCCCTCGGCGACCTCGCGGAAGCGGTCGTCGAACGTCAGCTGGAAGCCTTCGGCGTAGAGCCGCAGCAGCTGCGCGTTGTCGTAGAGCATCTTCTCGAAGTGGGGCACCAGCCAGCGCTCGTCCACCGCGTAGCGGTGGAAGCCCCCGCCCAGGTGGTCGTGAATGCCGCCCGCGGCCATCGCCTTGAGCGCGTGCAGCGCCGCCCCGCGCAGCTCCCCGTCGCCCGTGCGGCGGTACGCCCGCATGAGCAGCATCACGTTCATCGGGTTGGGGAACTTGGGGCCGCCGTGGCCGAAGCCGCCGTGCACCGGGTCCACCATCTCGAGCAGCCCGCGCGCCGCGGCCACCAGCGCCTCGGGGGTGAGCGCCTTGGAGTCGTGGGCGTCGAGCGCCCCGGTCGCCAGCTCGGTGAGCCCCTCGGTGAAGCGCTTGGCCTGCGACAGGAGCTCGCCGCGCTGCCCCTTCCAGGCGTCGGCGAGCCGGGTGAGGATCATCGAGAAGGCCGGCATGCCGTACTTGGCCTCGCCGGGGAAATACGTGCCGCCGAAGAACGGCTCGAGCTTCGGGGTGAGGAAGACGGTCAGCGGCCAGCCACCGCCGCGGCGCATCAGCTGCACCACGCCCTGGTAGAGCTGGTCGACGTCGGGGCGCTCCTCGCGGTCCACCTTCACGTTGATGAAGTGGGCGTTCATCAGCGCCGCGGTCGCCGGGTCCTCGAAGCTCTCGTGCGCCATCACGTGGCACCAGTGGCACGCGGAGTAGCCCACGCTGAGGAGGATCGGCTTGTCCTCGGCGCGGGCGCGCGCGATGGCGTCCTCGCCCCACGGGTACCAGTCGACCGGGTTGTCCTGGTGCTGCCGGAGGTACGGCGAGGTCTCGGTGGAAAGACGATTCACGGGTGTCCGTTCGACGCTAGTTGCAGCTCGAGTACTCCCGGCCGTTGCTGGTGATGATGGGGTACCCGTTGGAGTTGGTGGTGACCGAGCCGGGGACCGGCGCCAGCGGGCCGTCGCCCTCGCTCATCCACACCACGCCGCCGCGCACTTCCCAGCGGCCGCCGCCGCCGGAGTCGTGCTGGCCCGCCACCGACCCGTTGGGGCCGCTGTTGTACGTCTCGCCGCGGGCGGCGTTGCTCCAGGTGCCGTTGGGCGAGAACACGAAGCGCTCGGTGCGCGTGGTGCCCGACACCTTGTTGTAGCTGAACGAGCACCACGCCGAGCTCAGCAGCAGCTTGGTCATGGGGTCGGCACCGGCGGCCTTGGGGACCTGGGCCGCAGCCCCCGGCGGAGCACCGGCGGGCGCGGGCGCGGTGGCCTTGGCGGCGGCGCGCTCCAGCGGCCCGGGCGCCTTGGGCGTCGCGCCGCCCTTGCGCTGGAGCACCAGCGCGGTGCCGCCCAGGGTCAAGGTCAGCACGTCGCCCTGCACCTGGTAGCGCCCCTGGTCGGAGTCGCCTTCGGGGCCGCGCACGGTGAGCGTGGTGCCGTCGGCGGACCAGGTGATGGCGTCCTCGTCCATCTGGCCCTTGCCGTTGCCGGTGAGCGTCAGGAACGGGTGGTCGAGCAGGAGCCAGGTGCCGACCAGCGCCGGGTCGGTCTTGGGGCCAGCGGACAGCAGCAGCGCACACACCAGAGCGGTCACGTGGGGTCCCCCTGACGTCGTTCCCCGTGGGGCGCCCTAGAGGCTGGCGAGCGCCACGCGGTACAGCGCACGGTACCCCATGCGCGGCGCCGACTCGAAGCGCTCCGCGTTGAACGTGTCGTGGAGAATGCCCCGGCCCTCGTCCGAGTCGTGGAGCGCGGTGAAGACCTGCTCGAGCTTGGTCACCAGCGCCGCGGGCGTGCCCACCGCCACCGCGACGCCGTCGTTGGGCGACTCCTCGGTGAAGCCCACCACCTCGAAGTCGTCCTTCTTCTCGGGCCACAGCTCGGCGAGCCCGGTGGCCCCGCTCGTCTTGCCGGCGGGCGCGAAGATGCTGGTCACGTCGGCGTCGCCGCGCAGCACCACCTCGAGCGCGGCGCGGTAGCTGCCGGCGAAGCCCTGCGACAGGAAGATGCGGCCGGGGTCCTGCCCCTTCGACCGCAGGAGCGCCATCGGCAACAGGTAGCCGCCGACCGAGTCGCGGTCGGCCCACACCGCGCGCTTGCCGGCGAGCACGTCGAGCTCGAGGCCCGCGCCCTTCTTGCACATCAGCGCCGCGCGGTACGTCGACGCCCCGTTGCGCACGCCGCGCACCAGCACGCGCACGCCCATGGCCTCGATGCGCGCGCAGACGAACGGCGGCGCCCAGGCGGAATCGACCCGGCCGGCGAGCAGCTCGCGGGCCAGCGCCTCGTAGCTCGCAGGCACCACCACCGACGTCGCGCGGCCCAGCACGGCGTTGAGGTAGCTCTCGAGGCGCGTGCCCCGGGTGCCAGCGGCGGCGGCGCCCAGCGACGGCGGCAGCGCGAACCGGAACGGTCCCCGCGGGTCGCGCAGCGCGTTGGCGGGCGCGGCCACGTCAGCGCCCCAGACCCGGCTCGAGGTTCACGGCCATGGGCGCCCCATACCCCTGGACGGGGTTTTGGCCCAGCGCAACCGGCTGCCCTTCGACCGCCTCGTCCCACAGCTCGGTGTCCAGCAGGTGGGACGTGTGGAGGTTCCCCATGGCGGCCAGCATGGAAGCGCGCACCTGCGGAATCTCCCGCTCGAGCTGATCCACCAGCGCCTTGACCCGCTTGCGCTTGAGGTTCTCCTGCGAGCCGCAGAGGTCGCAGGGAATGATGGGGAACGCCATCAGCTCCGCGAAGCGCGCGAGGTCGTCTTCCGCGCAGTACGCCAGGGGGCGGATCACCACGTTGCGCCCGTCGTTGCTGCGCAGCCTGGGCGGCATCGAGCTCAGGGTGCCGGCGAAGAAGAGGTTGAGCAGGAGCGTGTGGATCAGATCGTCGCGGTGGTGGCCGAGGGCGATCTTGCTGCAGCCCATGTCCACCGCCGCCGAGTAGAGGATGCCGCGGCGCAGGCGCGAGCAGAGGCTGCACTGGGTCTGCCCGGGCTTCAGCTTCTCGAGCACCACCGAGTACGTGTCTTCCTTGAGCAGGCGGTGGGGGTAGCCGTTCTCGGTGAGCCAGCCCTCGAGCATCTTGGCGGGGAAGCCGGGGTGCCCCTGGTCCAGGTTCACCGCGGTGAGCTGGAAGGCCACCGGTGCGCGGCGCTGCAGCTGCCGCAGCAGGTGCAGCATGGAATACGAGTCCTTGCCACCGGAGATGGCGACCATCAGGTGGTCGCCGGGCGCGATCAGCGAGAAGTCGGCCACCGCCTTGCCGACCTTCTCCAAGAGCTGCTTTTCGAGCCGCCCCAACTCGTCCATGCGCGCGCGGCACCTAGCCCGAAACCAGGGCAGAAAGGAAGGCTCGCCCGCCGGGGCCCCTGGTACGGTGGCCGCCGTGGCGATCCCGACCCTGACGGTGGACGTGACGGGCGCAGACGGGCTCTCGCCCGTGGCCGACGCCCTGGGCCGCGCGCAGGACTTCGCGGTCGACGTCGAGGCCGACGCGATGCACGCCTTCCGCGCGCGGCTGTGCTTCGTGCAGCTGTCCACCGACGACGGCATCTGGCTGCTCGACACCCTGAGCGCCGGGGTGAGCCTCGCGCCGCTGGCGGCCCGCTTCGCCGACCCGGCGGTGCGCAAGTACTTCCACGCCGCGGGCGGCGACCTCCAGTACCTCGCCGAGGCGGGCGTGCGCGTGGCGGGCCTGTTCGACACCCACCGCGCCGCCACCCTGCTCGGCTGGCCCAAGGTGGGCCTGGCGGACCTGGTGCTGCAGCACCTCGGCGTCACGCTCAAGAAGGAACACCAGCAGTCGGACTTCTCGCTGCGCCCGCTGCCCGACGGCATGCGCGACTACATCGCCGACGACGTGCGCTACCTGGTGGAGATCGGCCGGCTGGTGCGCGAGGCGTGCCGGGCCAAGGACATCCTCGAGGAAGTCGAGCTCGACTGCGACCGCATGGCGGCCGACGCCAAGGCCTGGCCGGATCTGGCGCTCGACTTCACTCCCAAGCTCCAGCGCCAGGGCAAGGGCGCCAGCGAGCTGCAGCTCGCCGAGGCGCTCTCGTGGTCGCTCCACCGCGAGCGGCTCAAGTGGGCCGAGGCCGCCAACGTGCCCTTCGGGAAGATGCTGTCCAACGCGGCGGTGAGCGCCATCGCCAGTGCGCCGCCGTCGACCCTGAAGGACCTCGCCCGCCGCGAAGGCGTGCGCGGGGCCTTCGTGCGCGAGCACGGCGAGGCGGTGCTGGCCATGGTGCGCGAGCACGTGCAGCGTTCCCGCGACGGCCAGCTCCCGGCGGCGGCGGCAGCGGCGCCCAAGGACCCCAAGAAGAAGAAGCGCGAAGAGGCGCTGCTCGACTGGCGCAAGGCGGCCGCGGCAGCGCGCGGTGTCACCGGCTCGGCGGTGCTGTCGAACGCGCTGGTGGCCGAGCTATCGGCCCAGCCCCCGGCGTCGCTGGAAGCGCTGGGTCAGGTGCCGTACTTCGGGGCCAAGCGCCTGCAACTCTACGGTGACGCCCTGGTGAAGCTCCTGCAGAGCGTTTGACACCGGCGCCGGGGCGCCCGAAGGTGGGTCCATGGCACCCATTCGCTCCAGCGCCGACTTCCAGAAGGTGGCGTCGAAGTCGCCCGAGAAGGCCCAGGCGTGGCTCAAGGAAGTGGTGAAGGACGCCGGCCCGGTGCTGCCGGCCGCCCTGAGCGCCAACCTCACCCAGCTGGGGTCGATGGACCAGGCCTCGTTCCGTGCCGCGGCCAGCTCGCCGGCGGTGGTGGACCTCTTCGGCCAGGTGGCCAAGGCCGCGCTGGTGACGGGCAGCCCGATGCCCGCCGAGCTGCCGGTGCTCCACGGCACGCTGCACGTCGACCGCGGCGCCACGGTGCGCACCGGCGAGCAGGGCTACCGGGAGTGGCCCGACCTCAAGCTCACCCTCGAGCTCGACGACGGCAAGTCGCTCTCGCTGCAGAGCGACCTCGAAGGCCACAACGACATCTTCCAGTTCATTCCCGGCACCGACGTGATGGCCTTCGACGGCGGCCCGGTGAGCCTGCGCGGCTACCTGAACGGTGCCGGCGACACCCTGCGGGTGACCGAGTTCGCCCCCGGCACCGAGAGCGACTTCGTCACCGGCCGCGTGGTGGTCAGCGGCGACTCGGTCACCGTGCGCGCGCGCGGCCGGGCCGCGGTGGAGGTCACCGACCCCACGCTCAAGGCCGAGCTCAAGGCGCACGCCAAGCTGGGCGTCATCCTCCCCGGCGAGGTGAAGGACGGGAAGTACGCCGGCAACCCCGACGCCTACTGGATGCTGGTGAAGTTCACCGCGCCCCTCACGCCCGGGCCGGGCGGCGACACCATGCAGGGCAACATCGAGGCGGGCACCAGCACCACCTACACCACGGTGACCGTGCCGGCGGCGGAAGCCGCGAAGATCGAGGTGGGCGACCGCATGTACGTGAAGGGCCGCTTCGGCGCGACCGGCGTGCAGGCCAGCGAGGCCACCCGCAGCGCGGGCTCGCCGTGGCTCACCGCCTCGAGCGACCGCGGCAGCGCGCTCAAGAGCATCTTCGAGTTCACCGAGGTCGGCTGACGCCGGGCGGCAGGGCCGCGGCGCGCTCAGCGCTCGGGGAAGGCCGCGACGTCGAGGTTCGCCTGGTCGCGGAACGCCTGGTAGCGCGCGGGGTCGTCCACCGTGAGTGCGCCGGCAGCGCCGTGGGCGATGACCCGCATCTGGTCGCCGGCGTTCTCCACCAGCACCAGCTGGTCGGCCTTGGCCACCACCGCGTCGAAGCCGGCGGCGAAGTCCCGGGCGCTGGTGGCGAGCATGCGCGGCGAGAACCAGGCGCCCCCGGCCCCGGCGCGCTCGGCGGCCACCGGCAGCGGCGCGACCAGCGCCACCACCACGCGCTCGAAGCCCCGGGCCTGGGCGGCGTCGAGGCGCGCGAGCTGGGTCGCCGAGCCAAGCATGGTGTTGTGCAGCACGTCGCGCTTCTCGAGCAGGGCGCGCTCGAAGACGGTGCGGCCGATGGTGGAGGCTTCTTCGTGCACCACGTCGCCGCCACGCCCGTCGCCCGCGGCCACCAGCTGGCTGTACTCGGGCACCAGCGGGTGAATGAAGTCGGCGTCGGCGCGCGCCACCGCCGTGGGCAGCACGCCTTGCGCTTCCAGCCGGCCGGTGAGCGCGATCTTCCCCACGCCCATGGGCCCGGCGAGGAAGGTGGCGGTCGGCCGTTCCTTCACCGCCCCGGCCGACAGCAAGAGCGACTGCATGCGCTCGCGCCACAGCTCCCGGCCCGGCAGGGTGTCGGTGGGCCGCAGGAGCGGGTCGCCGTCGGGGAGCACGCGGGCGAGGTGCTGGGTGGAGGATGCGGCAGGCGGCACCGCCCAGCCCGAGAGCGCCGACTGCACCTGCGTGGCCAGGCTGCCCCAGAGCTCGCCCGGCGCCGGCACGCCGGGCACGGTGACGGCCTCGGCGCGGCGCGCGGCGCCACGCTCGAACGCCTCGTCGACGGTGCCCACCGCGGGCGCGGCGGGCCGGGGCGCGCTGCTGGGCTCCACCGCCGTGCGGCCGGAGGCGGTGGGCTGCGCGCGGGCGGGGTCGATCCGGCTCATCGAGCGACCGACGCTACCTCAGAGCGGGTTGTCGAGGATCCCCGGGTGGCTGTCGGTGACCTGCCCGAAGGTGGCGGTGAAGCGGTCGAGCCCGGGCCGTCCGTCGCCGCCCAGCACCATGCCGAAGTCGATGCGGATCACGTCCTGGTTCACCTGCGGCAGGAGAATGCGGGTGCCGATGCCCATGGTGTGGGTGAGCACCACCGTGGCGTCGTACGCGCTGCCCACGTCGTAGAAGAGCACGAAGCCCACCACCACCGTGTTCCACACGAAGGCGCGGGTGCGGTACTCCACGTTGCCGAGCAGCTTCTTGGTGCCGCTGAGGCTCTCCGCCGGGGCGCCGCGCAGGCCGCTCTCGCTCCCCAGCAGGAACCGGCCGTGGTCGAGGTCGTACGCCAGGCCCTCGAAGTAGAGCCGGGTGACGAAGCGGCCGCCTTCGAAGGGCGGCGAGACGTTGCTGAGCTCGAGCGCCCAGTGGCGGTTGAAGATGCCCTTCCCCGGCACCGCGCGGGCGACGCCCGCCGCGCCGATGGTGAGCAGGTCGCCTTCGAGCAGCCAGCGGTAGCGCACCGTGGCCCCCACCTCGATGAAGTGTGAGGTCCAGGGCGTGGGCACCGCCCAGCGGGCCGCCGCGCTGACGAACGGGCCCAGGTGGTAGTCCTCGGTGAGCTGGAAGCTGTCGATGTCGCGCAGGGTGACGTAGTTGACCGGGTACGCGCTCAGCGACACGTACCCGTAGAGCGCGTTCTCGCTGCGCGGCAGGTAGTTGTCGACGAGCCACGCCCGCTGCTCGTCGGTGAGCGCCCCGCCGGGCGGCGGGGTGTACTGGTGGAGGTAGCCGCCCACCGCGCCGGTGAGGTTCACCTTGGTGGTGAGCCCGAAGGAGCGCGTCACGCTCGCCGAGCCGCCGCCTTCGCGCACGTCGTAGACGTACGGCACGCTGCCGCCCGAGGCGGAGTCGTCGGGGTACGGCAGCTGCCACACGCTGGCGCCACGGAAGATGCGCCGCCGCCGCACGTTCCAGTTGCCGCTGACCCCGAAGGCCCAGGGCTGGCTCAGGTTGAGCAGCGGCTTGCCGACGAAGGCGGACCCCACCGTGCCTTCGAGCGCGCCGGTGCCCCGGTTGAAGATGAGCAGCGCGTTCTCGGAGATGGTCAGGTCGCTGCCCAGGCCGCGGCGGTCGGTGAAGGCCTGCCCGAGCTGGAAGACGTCGCGCCGCAGGATGAAGTCGAGCGACACCTGGGTGTTGCGGCCGAGGAAGTTCTCCTCGGTGGGCCGCAGCCGCAGGTACTGCAGCACGCCCCCCGAGTAGAGGAACTCGCTGTTGAAGCGCAGCGACCAGCGGTCCTTGGTCACCACCACCAGGGTGACGCCGCCGTGCTCGCCCTGGGCGGCCACCACCTTGGCCACCGCGAAGATGAAGAGCCCGCGCAGGATGCGCTCGGTCTCCCGCGCGCGGTCCTCGTCGTAGACCGCGCCGGGCTCGAGCAGCACCTCGCGGCGCACCATCGACTCGCGCGAGCGCACGTGGATCCAGTTGAGGAACTGGGGCCAGGGGTCGAGCGTGGGAGAGATGATCTCCTCGGTGGTGACCACCACCTGCTCGATGAGCTTGCCCTGGGGCGCGCTCTCGAGCGTGAGGCCCTTGGTGGTGAGCACTTCCGCCACCAGCTGGTCCTCGTAGCTCTGGTCGCCCTGAGGCGCTGCGGCGAGCGTGAGGAGCAGCAGGGAAAGCATGGAGCGCGCGACGCTACCGTGGCCGCGCGCGGCCCACGGCCAAAAACGCTCCGGGCCCGGCCCTTCGAGTTCTCGAAGGAGCGGGCCCGGTCGCGGGTCAGGGGACTGCGGGGTGAATCAGGGCGACTGGATCTTCACCGAGAAGCTGGCCGAGGCGCTCGCCGACGGGGCGGTGGTGCGCGGGCTCAGGTACGCCTTGCCGGTGAAGGTGCCCGAGAGCTGCTCGCCGGTGCGGCCGGACAGCTCGAGGTCGGCGGTGAAGGTCTTCGACTGGCCCGGCGCCAGGGTGATGCTGGTGAGCGACTGGGTGCAGAAGCGGTCGTCGGACAGCGACTTCACGACGGTGCCGCTGGAGTTCACCAGGTCGATGTTGAACTGGCAGCCGCTCGAGAACTGCCAGGTCGCGCTGGCGGTGGTGCCGTTGGTCACGGTGTAGGTCGCGTGGGCGATCGCCGTCTTGGCGTTCGTCGGGCACGGCGCGCGGATGCAGAAGATGGTGTTGGGCTCGTTCACGTAGCTCGAGGCGTCGAAGCGCAGCGCGCCCTTCACCGAGCCGGTGGGGGTGGTCGACTTCGGGTACGCGGTGGTGCCGACCTTGGCGCTGGTGAGCACGAAGCGCTCGCCGTTGGGGGTGGTGAAGGCCACCGGGCCCACGTTGGCCGCGAAGGTGATGGAGTCGAACGGCGGCGCCACGCAGCGCGCGGTGGGCGCCGGGGTCAGCAGGAAGCTGATGGTGCGGGTGTCGGTGAAGGTGCCGGCCCCGCCGGTGACGGTCTGGCCGGTCGCCGAGCGACGCACGCTATAGGTGCTGCACGGGCCGCTGCCCCAGGTCCACGACGTGGTGGAGTACCCGAAGCGGATGAACGGCTCCCAGGTGCCCGCGGTGTCGTTCCAGGTGTACGCGGAGTTGGGCGCCGACGAGGAGTAGCCGACCCAGCGGCCGTCGGGGATGAGGCCGGAGAAGAACGCGATGCCCTGCGAGACGTCGGAGTAGCTCAGGGTGCGGCCCGAGGTCGCCGAGGTGAACTTCCAGGTGTTGCCTTCCTGCATCGGCCACCACACCGAGGCGTAGCTGGTGGTCAGCTCGGCGCCGGTCGACTCCAGCTCGTCACCGCCGGGCAGCGGCGCGGTCTCCTGCGAGGGATCGGTGACGCCGCAGGCGGCGGCGAAGACGAGGGCAACGGCGGCAGCGCGCATCGACATGGTGTGTTTCGCTCCTCTCGAGAATCGAGGCGAACGCGTATGCCATAGGCCTACAGTGTAGGCAATCCCACCCGCGAGAAGGTTCAACCACCTGATTCGACTGCCGATTCAGTAGGAGGGCGGCAGCGGCGCGGCGCGGAGGTCCCCCGGGCGGGGTCGGGGAAGCTGCTCGCCGCGGGCGACGGCGGCCACGATGGCGGCGAGCTGAGGTGCCCCGGCGAGGATGCAGGCGGGCCCCGGCTGGAGGATGAAGGTGCTCTTCACTTCGTAGAGCTGATCCGCGCGCACCGCGCTGACGGCCGAGAAGCCGGGGCGGGCGGCGATCTTCTCCGCGCTCGCCTTGCGCCCGCACCACGACGCGATGATCAGCTCCGGATCCGCCCGGGCGACGACGAGCGGGTCGACGATGCGCTCCTTGCCCAGGCTGCCCGAGCGGGTGTGGGCGCAGACGTCGTCGGCGCCGGCGAGCTCGAGCAACTCCGAGCACCAGCGGATGCCGCTGATCAGCGGCTCGTGCCATTCCTCGAAGAAGGCGCGCGGGCGCCGCGGCAGGTGGCTCGCGGCCTCGCCGACGCGCTCCAGCGCCGCGGTGAGCTCCAGCGCCAGCGCCTCGCCCTGCTCCGCGCGGCCGACCAGCGCCGCGGTGGTGCGCACCGTCTGGAGGATCTCCGCCAGGCTGCGCTGGTTGAAGAGCACCACCGGCACGCCGCGGCGGGCGAGCTCGGCGCCCAGCGGCGCCTGGAGGTCGGAGAAGCCGATGACCAGGTCGGGCCGCAAGGCCACCACCTGCTCGTAGTCGGCGGCGAGGAAGCTCGAGATGCGCGGCTTGCGGCGGGCTTCCCTGGGGCGCACGGTGAAGCCGCTCACCCCCACCACGAGCTCGCCGGCGCCGATGCGGTACAGCGTCTCGCAGGTCTCCTCGGTGAGGCACACCACGCGGCGGGGGTACGGCGGCGCCGCGCGCAGCTGCTCGAGCAGGGTCACGGTTGGCCCGGCAGACGCGCGAGCGCGCGCTCCACGGCGGCGACGACGTCGTCGGGGTGGGTGCTCATCAGCTGGTGGCCGGCGAGATCCAGATGGGTGAGGTGGGCCGAAGGCACCGCCTGCTCGAGCGCGGCGGCGTGCGCGGCGCCGACGATCTTGTCCTGGTTGGCGAAGAGCGCTTCCACCGGGAGCACCAGCGAGCGCTCCTGCGCGGCGAGCGCGTCGAGCTGCCCTTGCAGCGCCTTCCAGTCGTAGGCCGACGCTCGCAGCGTCTGCGGCCGCACGAAGTGCACCTGGGCGCGCTCGACGAGCGCACCGTCGACCGCGCGGGGGAAGAAGGCGTCCTGGTAGCCGTCGGCGATGGCCTGGGGGCCCAGCAGCGGGCCGAGCAGGTGCGCGAGCGCGCCGCCCAGCGGCCCGGCGAGCTGGGCCTGCACGCCGTGGATCGGGTGCCCCGTCTTCGCGTCGGCGACGGGCGCCAGGAGCACCAG
Organism: Myxococcaceae bacterium; assembly: GCA_019694595.1. Taxonomy (GTDB): domain Bacteria; phylum Myxococcota; class Myxococcia; order Myxococcales; family Myxococcaceae; genus JAIBBQ01. Next base: position 1,637 of record JAIBBQ010000070.1, on the reverse strand, counting down.
CGCCTGCACCTCGTCGGGGTGGGCGCTCGCCCAGGCGATGGCCACCGGCCCGCCGAAGGAGAAGCCGGCCAGCACCGGGCGCTTGATGCCGCGGTCGCGCAGCGCCTCGCGCAGCTGCTCGGCCTGCTCGAGCGGGGTCATCTCCGCGAAGGGCCGCTCGCTCCAGCCGTAGCCCGGGCGGTCGACCGCCACCGTGCGCACCTTGCCCGCGAGCCGCAGCTGCACCGGCTCGAAGTCCTGGGCGAGGCCGGGGTCACCGTGAATGAAGACCACCGCCGGCTCGGCCCCCGGCACGTCGACGAGGTGCACGCGCTTGCCCGGCGTTCCCACCACGAGCCCGGGGGGCTTGAGCGCGTCGAACGCCTGCGCCTGCCGGGCGCCCATGACGAAGGCGAAGCCCACCGCGAGCAGCGGCAGGGCGATGGCGGCGCGCAGCAGGGCCCGGCGCATGTCGAAGGTACGCGGCGCGCTCATTTCCAGATTCCAGCGCGAGCCGCCGCACGCGCGAGCTCCGGCAAGGGAACGGTCTCCGGGCGCTCGAAGGGCACCGCGCCTTTCAGTCGCGCGAGCTGCGGCACAGGGCCTCCCCGGCCGTCGACGGGGAGCGCGCGGACCAGCCGGTCGAGCTCACCGTCGCCGTCGAAGAGCGCCGGGTCGTGGGTCAGCGGCCAGAGCGTGGTCGCCCCTTCGAGCGCCTGCTCGACGACGGCCGGCGCCAGCGTGCAGACGCCCAGCGCGAAGTAGCCGTCGAGGGGGAGCTTGCGCGCGCGCACCTTGGCGTCGAGCTCGCGGCGCATCAGCCCCATCAGGGCGACCGCGCGCCTCGCCTCGGCTCCGACGTAGCGGTGCGCCACCCGCGCCCCGCACCACGGCTGGTCGGCGGTGACGTCGGGCCGGAAGCGGGCGCCCCCGTCGCCCGCGCCGGCGAGGTCCAGCGACGGGTAGAAGGTCACCTGTCCGGTGACCCAGGGCCCGCGCACCTCGAGCACCAGCTGGGCGTGCGGCACCGGGAGAAAGACGTCGCCTTCCTGGTCGCGCAGGCCGGTGGCGGCCCACAGTGGCGTGGCGACGGGGCGGCCGGTGCGCTCCAGGTCGCCGAAGTTCGCCAGGAGCCGCTCGTCGCGCACCTCGAGCACGTGCCCCGAGCGCTCCAGCGCGTCGAGCAAGGCGTCGAGGGTCGCCGCGGGCCCGGCGCCCGCATCGGCCGGCAGCTCCACCACCAGCGCGCCCAGCGCCAGGCCGTCGAGCACGGAGGCGAGCCGGCTGGAGTCGGCAGCGTGGGCCGCCTTGCGCGGCTCGAGCCGGTCGCCCCACAGGAAGCCCAGGCCGAGGTCCTGGAGGAACGGCTCGCCGGTCAGCGCCGGGCCCGAGGCGGGGAGACCGAGCGGCTCGGTGCGCACCGGCCGCGGCTCCGCCGGCTCCTGCACCGGCCCCCGGCGCGCGGCGAGCTCGGCGAGACCGGCCTCGAGCTGCGCCAGGGTGAGCTGCGGCTGGCGGTCGAGCGCGGCGTCGTCGCCGAGCGAGAAGAGGCTCGCGAGCAGCGTCTTCTGGGGCTCGCTGAGGAGCCCGAAGGCCCCCGGCCCTGCCCCCAGCCGCGAGAGCACCACGTCGAAGGTCTGCTTCTCGGTGGCGAGCTC
>JAIBBQ010000306.1 GCA_019694595.1 Myxococcaceae bacterium | reverse complement strand
TCGCGCACCCGGATGCCGCGGCGGGCGACCTTGTCCTCGTAGCAGGGGCCGATGCCGCGCCCGGTGGTGCCGATGGCCTGGCCGCCGCGCGCCTTCTCGCGCAGGGCGTCGAGGTGCTTGTGCCAGGGGAAGATGACGTGCGCCTGCTCGCTGATGAGGAGCTGCGCGGGGTCGCCCAGGAGCCCCTGGGTCTTGAGCGCGTCGATCTCCTTCATCAACACCGCGGGGTCGAGCACCACGCCGGTGCCGATGACGCAGGTCTTGCCGGCGTGGAGGATCCCCGAAGGGATGAGGTGCAGCACGGTCTTCTTGCCGTTGACCACCAGCGTGTGACCGGCGTTGTTGCCGCCCTGGAAGCGCACCACGATCTGCGCGTGCTCGGTGAGCAGGTCGACGATCTTGCCCTTGCCCTCATCGCCCCACTGGGCGCCCACGACGACGATGTTGGACATGGCGAGACGCTTATAGCCGCTTTCCGCCGTGGCACCGCCAGCGGTATCCGCACCCCAGCGCCTCGCAGCGGGACACTTCCAGCACCGGCCATTCCTGGCCCACCGGTGCGTTGACCCAGGCGCGCGCCGCCCGGGCGAGGCCCACCGCGTCCAGCGGCCCGGCCTCGGCCCACACCGGCGAAGGGTCGGCGTCGTCGAGGAACGCGATGCCCGTCTTCACCGGCACGCCTTCGCGCAGGAAGCGCTGGGCCGCGAGCGCGTAGCAGGCGAGCTGGAAGGCGTAGGGGCTCACCCCCGCCGCCGACCGCCGCGTGGTCTTGTAGTCGACCACCAGCGCCGTGCCGGTCGCATCCTCCACCACGAGGTCGATCTGCCCGCGCACCACCAGCGAGAAGCCGTCACCGTCGTCGAGCCGCAGCGCGAAGGGCAACTCGCGGAACACCCGCCCTGCCCCGGCCTCGACCAGGCTCCGGGCGAACGGGGTGCGCCAGAAGCGGGCCACCACCGAGAGCACCTCGGGCTCCACCGTGAGGCCGTCGCCCGCGGCCAGCGCCGTGAGCTGGGCCTCGAGCTCGGGGGCCGGAGGCGTCAGCGGTAACAGCTCGAGGAGCCGGTGGGCGGCGATGCCCCGCAGCCGCAGGTCGGGCCCGTCACCGGCGTCCTTGGCCACCACCGGACGCTTCGCCTGCTCGGGCAGCCCCAGCTCCCAGGCGTAGCGGTAGCGGCGCGGGCACTGCCAGAGGTCCTGCAGCTGGGTGACCGGCAAGAGCATCTCCCGCACCGCCGGCGGCGGCGGGCGGGCCGCGGCCTCGAGCAGCGCCGAAGGGTCGAGCGACGACACGTTCACCGCCGCGGCGTGGTCTTCACGCGGCAGCTCGAGCGCGTCGGTGTCCACCCGGGTGAGCCACGGCTCGGCCGGCGGGTGCACCGAGTCCGCCAGGGCGAGCTCGGCCTGCATGCCCTTGAGCGCCTTCACCCAGCCGCGCTCGAACCCCATCCACCCGAGGACGAGGTGCTCGCACGCACGGGTGACGGCCACGTAGAGCAGGCGCTTGGCCTCGGCGTTGGCGCGCTCCGCGATGACCTTGCGCACCGCCTCGAACCGCGGCGACTTGAGCCCCAGCGCCTCGGTGTCGATGGGGCGCAAGGCGAGCCCGTGGTTGCGCTCGAAGATGAGCGCGTCGGCGCGCGAGCCGGGGTCGTGGAAGAGCTCGCCCAGCACCACCACCGGCCACTCCAGCCCCTTGGCCTGGTGAATGGTGCACACGGTCACTGCCTCGGTGTCGCCTTCTTCCACCAGCTCGCCCTGCGACTCCCGCGCCTCCACGGTGGCCAGGGTCTGCAGCTCGTGCACGAAGGCGGGCAGCGGCGTGGCGGACTGCTCGGCGGCGCGCGCCAGGCCGAGCAGCTTCTCGAGGTTGGCGAGCGCCTGCTCCCCGAAGGGGGTCGCGGCGTAGCGGGTGCGCGCGTCGAGCGCGCCGAGCGCCTCTTCGACCAGCACCGGCAGGCTCAGGCGATCGCGCTCGCGGCGCAGGTCGGCCCAGCAGCGCTTGAGCCGCTCGAGCTCGGCGCGCTCCGGCGCGGTGAGCGCATCGGCCGTGGCCTTGCCGGTGAGCACGTCGGCGGCGCGCAGCGCGCCCGAGTCGCCCGTCAGGCACAGCACCGCGGCGTCGCTCAGCCCGACGAGCGGGCTGCGCAGCACCGTGGCCAGCGACAGCGCGCTCGACGGATCGGCGATGAGCGCGAGCAAGGCCGCGCAGTCCATCACCTCGGGGGCGTGGAAGAAGCCGCGCCCCTGCACCACCCGGTGCCGCACGCCGGCGCGCACCAGGGCCTGCCGGTAGGACTCCACGTGGGTGAAGGAACGCAAGAGCAGCGCCACGTCGCCGCCGCGCACCCGGCGCTCGGCCGGCTCGCCGCGGGGGTGCACCGTGCGGCCGCTGCCGAGCAGCCAGCCCAGGTAGGTGGCGATGGCGTCGGCGTCGACGGTGCGGGCCTCGTCGGCGTTGGGGTTGCCGTCGCCCTGGAACGCGCGCTCGAGCGCCACCACCGCGGGCCCGGGCCGTGGGGGGCGGTGCGCGCTGAGGTCGTCTTCCTCGCCGCGGTAGCCCACGTCCCACCGGGCGGACTCGGGGAGCCGGTCGGGCGAGGTGGGCGCGAACCCGGTCGAGGTCTGACCTTCGGGCCGCAGCAGCGCGGGGAAGGCGCGGTTGAAGAACGAGGTCAGCGCGGGGGTCGAGCGGTAGCTGGTCGAGAGGTACGCCCGGCCGCCGCCCGAGGCCTCGACGCAGGCCTGGAGCTGCGCGGCCACGGTGACGTCGGCGCCGCGGAACTCGTAGATCGACTGCTTGCGGTCGCCCACCGCGCAGAGGAACCCGGGCTCGAGCTCGATGCGGGTGATCTCCTCGCCCGAGCCGGTGATGGCCTGGCTGAAGGCCCGCGGCGAGCCTTGCCGGGCTTCCGCGAGCAGACAGATGAGCTCGAGCTGCAGGCGGTTGGTGTCCTGCATCTCGTCGACCAGGAGCACCTGGAAGCGCTGCTGCACCTGGGTGCGCAGCTCGCCGTGATCGCGCAGCAGGTCGCGCGCCCGCACCAGGAGCCCGGTGAAGTCCACCGCGCCGCGGGTCTGCAGGGCCTTGGCGTGGCGTTCCTGCAGGCGCGCGAGGAGATCGCGCACGGTGAGCTCGTGGGGCGCGGTCCGCACCGCGGCCCAGGCGTTGCCCACCGCTTCCACCGCGGTGCGCACCGCGCGGGTGTGCTCGTCCTTCACCTTGTCGCGAGGCCCGAGCCGGGCCAGCACCGCCGGGTAGAGCGCCGCGAAGCGCTCCACGTCGAGCGCGCCGAGGTCCGCTGCCACCTGGCGCACGGCCTCGGCGCGCAGGGGCTGCTTCATCCTCGGCGCGGTGGCCCGGGCCAGCTCGATGGCCTTCACCCGCGCGGCCTCGAGGTCGCGCCGGGCGCCTTCGAGGTCGCTCACCTGCAGGGTGTCGACCGAGAGCCCGTCTTCGCGCAGCCGGCCCAGCATCGAGCCCAGCCACTCCACCAGGCCTTCCCGCTGGCCACCGCCGAAGTTGACCTGCTCGCACAGGCGCACCACGCGCGCTTCCTGCTGCGCGAGCGCTTCCAGCACCAGCGCCTGGGCGCACTCCAGCACCAGCGCCCGGGCGCTGCGCTCGTCGAGCACCTCGAGGCCGCCGCCTTCGGCGCCGGGCGCCCAGGCGAGCAGCTCCCGGCACAGCGAGTGGAAGGTGGACACGCTGGCGGACGCGAGCTGCTCGCGGATGCGCCGCCACTGATCCGGCCCAGGGACCGGGCGGCCGAGCAGTGCGGCCGAGGCCTCGAGCTCCGGCTCCTGCCCCACGCCGCGGGCCAGCGCGTCGACCCGGCGCCAGAGCCGGGCGCGCATCTCGGAGGCGGCCTTCTCGGTGAAGGTGATGAGGCAGAGCGCCTCGGGGCGCACCGGCTCGCTCTTGAGCTGCCGCAGGCCGGACAGCGCGTGCAGACAGAGCGTGATGACGCTGTGGGTCTTCCCGGTGCCGGCGCCGGCGAGCAGCACCAGGTTGGTGTCGAGCCGCAGCGCATCGGGCATGCGCAGCGCTCCGCCGGAGGTGCGCACCGGCCTGAAGGGCGGCGGCGTGGGTGGCGGCGGCGTCACCCGCGGCACCCGCATCGGCAGCTCGCCTTGCGCCGCGGGCCGCGACGGCCGCGGGGCCGAGGGCGCCTCGAAGAGCGACAGCTGGTTCTCGTCTGGCTTGCCGCGACGGCTCTTCACTTGGGCCGCCAATCGTCGAGCGCCTGCTCGCGGATGCGGCACACCTGCGCGAAGCGGCAGTACTCGCAGTCGAGCGACCGCGCGCCGAAGTCTCCCGCGCGCAGGCGCCCCAGCAGCGCGTGCACCGCGTTGGCCAGGTTCACCTCGCCCGCGCGCGTGCGCCCTTCCGCGTCGACCGCGAGCAACTGGGAGACGGGCACGTCGAGCAGCCGGCTGAGCGGCTTGGCCACCGCGTCGCGCAGCGCGAGCCCGGCGGCGACCACCGCCGGCACGCCCAGCGCCTGCCGGGCGGCGTGGAGGTACACCGGCAGCTGGAAGGCGGGGCTGAAGAGCTCGTTGCGCCCCGGGAGGCCGGCGGCGCGCTTGGCCTTGTAGTCGATGACGCCCAGGCCCGCGGGCCCCTGGTCCACGCGGTCGATGCGCCCGGTGAAGTGCACCGTCTCCTCGCCGGGGAAGGCGCCCGGCAGCGGCACGGCGGCCCACGGCCCCGACGCGTCGCGGCCGAAGGCCACTTCGCCCCGCGAGAACTGGAGCCCTTGCTCGGCGAACGGCTGCGCCTCGTCGCCCTGGGTGAGCACCCGGCGCGCCATGGTGCGGGCCTTGGTCTGCTCCAGCGGCCACAGGAGCGGGTGCCCGGTGAAGTTCGCGCGCTCGAAGTCCGCGGCGACCTCGGCCACGGCCGCCTCGATGGCGGGCTCGAGGTCGACCGGCGCGCGCGGCCAGCCCTGCTCGGCGAGCGCGGGGATGAGGCGCTCCAGCACCGCGTGGGAGAACGACCCGCTGCTGCGCGCGTCCAGCGCTTCGCCCGGGGACTCGCGCTCCTCGAGCCTGAGCATGCTGCGCCCCAGCCCCTGGAAGGCGCAGGTGGCGAAGGACTCCAGCACCGCGGCGCTCAGCGGGTGCCGCGCGTCGAAGGTGAGCAGCGCGGACAGCTTCTGCTCGGTGCGCGGCTCTCGCAGGCGGCCGCTGTACGGGCCGGGCAATGCCTCGGGGTGCGCGAAGTACTCGAGCCGCTCGAGCTCCATCGCCGCCACGCGCCGGGCGTCGGCGAACCAGGGGAGCGCTTCCAGGGCTTCCGACGGCACCTCGGCGCCCGCGGCCCGCCTGGACAGGCGCGTGCGCGGCGCCGACAGATACTCGAGCGCCAGCCGGGGCCGCAGCTCGTCGAGGCTCGCGGCGGCCTCCAGAGGAGGCGAGGCCGCCCGGGGGGCGCGCAGCGTGGCGCCGGGCTCGAGCAGGCGCAGCGTCTCGTCGAGCAGCGTGGACTGCACCTGCTCCCGACCTTCGTCGTCGCTGCGGGCCCACGCCAGCACCACCCCTTGGGTTGCGGCCGAGAGCGCGCCGAAGAAGAGGAAGCGGTCCTCGGCGAGGCGGGCCGGCAGGGCCTGGGTGGCCTCGCCGGCCACCAGCCGCACCAGGCGGCGCTTGGCCGCGGCGTTGAGCGCCTCGCCGTCGCCCGGCGCGAGGAGCGGGAGCGCGGGCGTGCGCGCCGGGAAGCGCCCTTCCACCAGCCCGCCGACCAGCACGTGGGCGAACTGGCGCCCGGGGACCGCCCGGGCGTCGAGCACCCGCACCGCGCCGGCCCTAGGCCCCGAGGGCGGCAGGTTGACGTCGCCCGCCGCGTCCTCGAGCCAGCGGGCGAACTCGGCGCGGCTCAGCCGGTGCGCGCCCACGCTGCCCTGGCCGG
>JAIBBQ010000305.1 GCA_019694595.1 Myxococcaceae bacterium | reverse complement strand
GCTCGATGCTCCAGACGGCGGCGTGGCCTCGGCCTCGTGCCCGAGGTCAGCGGGTGCAGCCGCGGAGGACCCGGCCTCGCGGCGCGCGCTGCCGGCCCGGGCGCGCTCGAGCGCCTCGCCGTCGGAGGACGCGCCCTGCGGTGCGCCCCTCGGACCACCGGGGGCGGTCGCCGAGGCCGGCGGCGCGGGTGGCCCGTCGACGAAGGCCGCGGGCAGCGCCGGTCGAAGCCACCACCACGCGAAGAGGCCGGCGACGGCGAGCGCGAGGGACAGCGGCAGCGCGGCGCGTCTCAGGCGGCCCCCACCATCGCAGCCGGCACGTGGCCCCTCACTCCGGCAGGCCGCTCAGGCGGCAGCAGGTGGCCCACAGCGCCTCCTCGGCGTCGCGCCCGCGGAACTCGCAGGGCCGTTCCTTGCGCTTCTCGTAGAAGCGACCGGAGACGGCCTCGAGCTCGGGCGCGGTGGCGAGCCACGCGCCGGTGTCGGCGCCCTGCTCCGCGGTGCGGCCGGCGAAGAGGCTCACCACCTTCAAGATGCGCAGCGTCGAGCGCGGGGCGTCGCGGTACAGGCCGGTGCTGGTCACCAGCCCCGGCGAGAAGGCGTTGGCGGTGACGCGCGTGCCTTCGAGGCGGCGGGCGAGCGCCCAGGTGAAGAGCCGGTCGGCCTGCTTGGAGGCCTGGTAGGCGGCGGTGTCGGAGTACGCGCGGCGCGCGAAGTCGAGGTCCTCGAGGTCGAGCCCCTTGGCGAAGGTCGACGCGGTGTTGACGATGCGCGCCGGGGCGCAGGCCTTCAGGCGCTCGAGCAGGAGCCGGGTGAGGAGGAAGGGCCCCACCACGTTGGTGGCGAAGACGAGCTCGAGGCCGTCGACGCTGCGCGCCGGCTTCTGCGACTGGCAACCGGCGTTGTTGATGAGCACGTCGAGCCGGGGCTCCTCGGCGAGGAAGCGCTCGGCGAAGCCGCGCACGTCGCGCTGGCTCGAGAGGTCCAGAGGACGGAAGAGCACCTCGCCTTTGGACTCGAGGGACTTCACCACCGCCTCGCCTTCGCTGCGCGAGCGGGAGGCGAGGACGAGGCGCACCTGAGGACCGACGAGCTGCGCCGCCATCGCGCGCCCGATGCCGGAGGTGGCGCCGGTGAGGAGGAAGGTACGACTGGACATGGGCCCTTCCTACTCCACGGCGCGGCGGCGTCACTCCGCCGCGGGCTGCTTCGGGTGGTAGGTGGCGTAGAGGTAGACGGGGATGCCCAGGTCGCCCAGGTGCTGGTCGATGAGGGGGCGCACGTCCTTCCACTCGAGGCCGCCGACGCCGGTGGCGAGCTTGGGGAGCGCGAGGCTCTTGAGCTTCTCCTCGGTGGCGATGCGGCGCAGCTCGCGCAGCGCGTGGTTCACGTGCTCGAGCTTGGCGGGGCCGGGCTTGGCGTGCCCGCCGGGCGACTCGGTCTGCGTCATCAGGCAGATGACGCGCTCGCCGGACGCGGCGCCCCACACCCACGCGCTGCCGGGCTTGGGGCTCTTGGCGTGGCAGAAGTGGCGAAAGTCCTTCGCCAGTGCGGGCCAGCGCTCCCGCAGGGCGAGCGCGAGGCCCTGCTGGAAGTGGTCGCCCGGCGCGATGCCGTGCGCGATGCCCTGGGCCTTCGACAGCAAGATGTCGCCTTCGACTTCCTTGATCATTCGTGCAGCCTCCCGCAGTGACGAATTGCACCGCGCGTGCCGCGGCCATGTCCGGCAGACGCCTGGGGCCACGCTGGCGCGGGGTGCAGGAACTGCGCGCGGTCCGGGCGAGACGCAAACGACGGTGACGCTTTCGCTCGCCAAACGGCCGCGGCGCGACGAGGGTTGGGGGCATGAAGGAAAAGCACATCCGCGTCCGCATCGAGCAGTGCCTGGCGCTGGCCAACGCGTCGAACTGCCCCCGGCGCAAGTTCGGGGCGCTCCTACTCGACCCCGAGCGCAACGTGGTGCTGATGGACGGGTACAACGGCGGGCCGCGCGGCGGCGGCGAGCTGTGCGGCGGGAGCACCTGCCTGCGCGACGACCTCAAGGTGCCGTCGGGCACGCGCATGGAGATCGGCTGCCACCACGCGGAGATGAACGTCATCTGCAACTGCGCGGCGTCGGGCGTCGCCACCAAGGGCGCCTGGCTGGTGGTGACCGGTGAGCCGTGCATGATGTGCGCGAAGCTGCTGCACCACGCGGGCCTCACCCGGGTCATCGTGGTGGGCGGCGGCTACGCGGGCGAGAACGGCCTCGACTACCTGCGCGCCCACGGCATCACCGTGCAGACCGTCGAAGGCCCGCGCGACCCGAGGCTGGCGGCGGTCACCGGCTGAGGCGTCACTCCGGCGGGCCGGCGACGGCGGCAGCGTTCGCCCGCACCCCGGCGACCGGGCCAAAGGACGCGCCGGGCGCCGCGCCGAAGCTCGCCCCGCCGAGCTCCCGCCCCTGCGCGTCGTAGAGCTCGAGCCACGCCTCGTCGCCGTCGGTGGCGGCGTAGACGAAGAAGAGCGTCTCGTTCCCCAGCGGCCGGGACAGGAGCCAGGCCCCCCCGAAGTCGGACAGGAGCGCCGCGTAGTGCGCGCGCGCGGCGCGGGCGGCCGCGGGCGCGGCGGCGTCGGCCACCACGTCGGCGAGCGCCGGGAAGCCCCGCGCGGAAGGCTGCGCCACGCGCGGCTGCCGGGCGAGCTCGGATTGGACCCAGGTCATCGCTTCGTCAGCGGTCATGCAGAAGGTTCTGCCTCAGCGGCGTGGGCCGCGCCATCGCGCCGGAAGATGCGCTAGGCAGCGAAGGCCCATGCGCGCCGCCAACGACTTCGATCCGTCTTCCGTCGACCTCGACGCCTTCCTGAAGGACGTCCTCGCCCTGGGCGAGGAGCTCAAGGCGGACCTCGGCCCCGAGGACCTGGCGCAGCTGCGCACGGTGGAGCGCCGCGGCCGGCTGGCGACCGCGCTGGGCCTGGCGACCTGCTGGCTCGTCCCCAACCCGCTGTCGGCGGCGGCGCTGAGCTTCGGGCGCTCGACGCGGTGGTTGCTCATGCATCACGTGGGGCACCGCGGGTACGACCGGGTGCCGGGCACGCCGGCGCGGCTGACGAGCAAGCACTTCGCGAAGGGCTGGCGCCGGTTCCTCGACTGGGCCGATTGGATCGAGCCCGAGGCGTGGAAGTACGAGCACAACGTGCTGCACCACTCGCACACCGGCGAGGAAGCCGACCCCGACCTGGTGGAGCGCAACACGGCCTGGCTGCGCGAGCACCTGCCGATGACGGGGCGCTACGTGGCGCTGGCGATCCTCGCGCTCACCTGGCGCGCGAGCTACTACACGCAGGCCACGGCGCGGGTGCTGCGGGAGCAGCAGAAGACGCTCAAGCCCGACCTCAAGCAGCTGCCCGAAGGGCTGCAGCTGGTCCTGGAGTCGTACGCGCCGTACTTCCTCTTCGAGTTCGTGCTCTTCCCGCTGCTGTTCCTGCCGCTCGGGCCGTGGGCGGCCTTCAGCGCGGGGGCGAACTCGCTGATGGCCGAGTTCCTCACCAACCTGCACACGTTCCTGGTGGTGGGCCCGAACCACTCCGGCGACGACCTCTACCGCTTCGAGGACGCGCCCAAGGACAAGGCGGAGCGCTACCTGCGGCAGATCATCGGCTCGGTGAACTACCGCACCGGCGGCGACTGGAACGACCACCTCCACCTGTTCCTGAACTACCAGATCGAGCACCACCTCTGGCCCGACGCGCCGATGCTCCAGTACCAGAAGCTGCAGCCCAAGGTGCGCGCGCTCTGCGAGAAGCACGGCATCCCCTACGTGCAGGAGAGCGTGTGGACCCGCGCGCGCAAGCTCACCGAGGTCTTCGTGGGCAAGGCGGCGATGCGGGTGGTGCCGAGGCGCACCGCGCTCAAGCGCGCCGGCTGACGCCGCCCTTCGGCAGCGCCACGCGCCGTCAGTCGTGGCTCAGCCCGAAGATGCAGTCGCTCACGGTGATGAGGCCGATGACCTTCTCGCCGTCGCGCACCGGCAGCGCGTGCTGGCGGTAGAGGCTCAAGGTCTTCATCGCCTCCTTCACCGAGGCGGTGATGGACACCACCGGCACGCCGAAGAGCGCGAAGTCTCCCACCTCCGCGCCCGAGTCCGCGCTGTCGAGGCGCTCCGAGGACACCATGCCCACGAAGCTGCCTTCGCGGGTGACGCACAGGTACTGCGTCTGGTGCAGGGCGACGAGCGCCCGGGCACTGGCGATGGAGGCCGACAGGTCGACGAACACCGGCGCGCAGGAGATGAGGGAGCGGAGCGACGTCGAGGGCAGAGCGGTCATGCCCGGACTGCAAAGCAAGGCCTGCGCCGAGGTCGGGGATCACCCCAAGCCCGCGAGAGCACGGCGGGAGGGGGGAGGCCGGCGGTGAGTCGGGGGCCAGGCGGTCAGTCAGCGGCGACCGGACCTACCTTGCACCACCCCGAAGAACCGTGGGGGGGGTCAGGCCGCAGTGAGGCCGAAGTGGCAGTCGCTCATGGTGATGAGCCCGACGATGCGCTCGCCGTCGCTGACCGGCAGCGCCTGCTGCTTTTCCACGCCCAGGGTGCGCATGGCCTCGAGCGGAGAGGCGCTCAGGGGCACGGTGGTGAGGGGGCCTGACACCAGGCTCGAGAGCGTGTGGTTGGCGCCGGAGCGCTGCAGGCGCTCGGCGGACAGCATGCCCACCACCCGGCCGGCCCGGGCCACGCAGAGGTGGAGCGCGCGGCGGCGGTTGAGCAGCTTGAGGGCACCGGCCACGGTCTCGGTCTCGTCGACCACCGGGGGCGGGGCCGAGATGAGGTCCTTCAAGCCCAGCGAGGCGGAGAAGATCATGACCGGGGCCCCCAGCAAGCGCCGCGCCTGCGGCTTTCGCGCGCCAAGCCCCCGACACGACGGACGACGAAGGGTGCGTTCCGGGCCCTCGGCCTCGGGCCGCCACCTTTCACCGGCGCGAGCGGCATTTCATCCCTGCACGGCAGGTGAGGCGCCCGCCTGCTAGCGTCGCGCGCCCATGGCGCCGACCGACACGCGCATGCGCGAGGTCTTCAACACGCTCGAGGCGCACATCGAGCGCAAGTACGGCATCCCGGTGCGGATCCGCGACGTGCCCAACCCCTTCACCGGCGACCTCGATGGGGCGGAGATTCACGTCGACTACGCCGAGGACATCGAGAGCGCGCTCTTCATCATCGCCCACCTCTTCGGCCACACCGTGCAGTGGAACACCGACGAGAAGGCACGGGCCATCGGCTACCGGCTCTACCCCAACCCCACCCCGGAGCAGCTCGCCGCGCTGCGCGCCTACGAGCAGGAAGCCTGCCGCTACTCGCTGCAGCTCTTCCACGAGGCGGGCGTGCGCGACCTCGACCAGTGGGTGTCGGACTACTCCGCCTGCGACTTCGCCTACCTCGAGCACTTCTACGTGAAGGGCGACAAGCCCCCGTTCAAGACGTTCTGGAAAGACGGCGCACCGCTGCTGGTGCCCAAGCCCATTCCCGACTTCCGCCCCCACAAGTGGGTGTCGCGGTGGGAAGGCATCGTCGTCTAGCGGGCCGCTGCCTTCAGCGCCGCGGGTCGACCACCGGCACCGCGCCCTGGTCGCTGCGGGCGCCCACCTTGGTCGCCTTGCCCTTCTGCTCCGGGGGGACCTTGGTGGAGAAGTGCTGCACGCCGTCGGCGTCGACCCAGCGGTAGATGTCGTTGCCCGGGGTGCGCGGCAGCTCGGGCTTCACGGGCTCGGGCGGTGGCGGCGGGAGCGGGGCCACCGCGACGGGCGCAGGGGGCGGCGGCGGCGGCGGCGGCGGGGCCGCGACCGGCACCGGCACCTCGACGCGGATG
>JAIBBQ010000304.1 GCA_019694595.1 Myxococcaceae bacterium | reverse complement strand
GAGCACTGCTGCGGCGAGCACGGAGGCGAGGTGGCGCATGGGTGCAGGTTAGACCCCGCGGAGGCGTGGACCTGAAAGCTCAGGCGCTTGATCCTTCGCTGTTCGTCTGTTCAGGTATGGCCTTCGCGAAGGTGCCCGATGCAGCCTCAGCTCCCCTTGGACTTCTCTGCTTACGCGTCGCTCCCGGTGCCGGAGTCGCTCGCCGCCTTTCACCCGGTGGTGCGCGCCTGGTTCCTCGAGGAAGTCGGCCAGCCGTCGGAGCCGCAGGTGCGCGCGTGGCCGCTCATCCGCGAAGGCAGGAGCGCGCTGGTGGCGGCGCCCACCGGGTCGGGCAAGACGCTGGCGGCGTTCCTCGGCTGCCTCGACGAGCTCTTCCGGCTCGCGGCGCAGGGCGAGCTGACGCCCGAGACGCGCTTCCTCTACGTCTCGCCGCTCAAGGCGCTGGGCAACGACGTGCAGAAGAACCTGCTGGCCCCGCTGGAGCGGCTGCGCGAGCGGGCCAAGGTGGCGGGCGTGGACCTGCCGTCGGTGCGGGTGATGGTGCGCACCGGCGACACCCCTGCGGGCGAGCGCGCGTCGATGGTGAAGACGCCGCCGCACATCCTCATCACCACGCCGGAGTCGCTCTACCTGTACCTGACGTCGGCGAAGAGCCGGGCGACGCTGAAGACGGTGCGCACCGTGGTGGTGGACGAGATCCACGCGCTGGTGCGCGACAAGCGCGGCGCCCACCTCGCGCTCTCGCTCGAGCGGCTGGAAGCGCTCACCGGCCGGCCGCTGCAGCGCATCGGCCTGTCGGCGACCCAGAAGCCGCTCCAGGCCATCGCCCACTTCCTCACCGGCACCGGCCGGACCTGCGAGGTGGTGCACGTGGGGCACGTGCGGCCCTGGCAGCTCGACGTGGAGACGCCGGAAGACGAGCTCTCGGCGGTGGCCACCCACGAGATGTGGGGGCAGATCTACGACCGGCTGGTGGCGCTCTCGCGCGAGCACCGCACCATGCTGGTGTTCACCAACACCCGGAAGCTCGCGGAGCGGGTGGCGCACGACCTCGGCGAGCGGCTGGGCGGCGACCAGGTGCGCGCGCACCACGGCAGCATGTCGCGCGAGCTGCGCCTGTCGGCGGAAGACCGGCTCAAGGCGGGCGACCTCAAGGTGATGGTGGCCACCGCGTCGCTCGAACTCGGCCTGGACATCGGCAGCATCGACCTGGTGGTGCAGCTCGGCAGCCCGCGGTCCATCGCGGTGATGCTGCAGCGGCTCGGGCGCGCGGGGCACCGGCTCTCGGCGACGTCCAAGGGCCTGCTCATCGCGCTCACCCGCGACGAGCTCATCGAGTGCCTGGCGCTCAAGTACGCGATCGTCGAAGGCGAGCTCGACGCCGTGCGCTGGCCGAAGGAACCGCTCGACGTGCTCGCGCAGCAGCTGGTGGCCGAGGTGGCCGCGCAGGAATGGAGCGAGGCCGAGCTGCTCGCGCTGGTGCGCCGCGCGGCGCCGTACGCCGAGCTGACGGAGGCGAGCTTCAAGCAGGTGCTGGAGCTGATGGCCGAAGGCGTGGCGACCAGCCGCGGCCGCAGCCGGGTGCACCTGCACCACGACCGGGTGAACGGGCTGCTCCGGCCCCGCAAGGGCGCGCGGTTGATGGCGGTGCAGAACGGCGGCGCCATTCCCGACACCTTCCAGTACCCGGTCATCGCCGAGCCGGAAGAGAAGACGGTCGGCTCGGTGGACGAGGACTGGGCGGTGGAGTCCTCGCCGGGCGACGTGTTCCTCCTCGGCACCACCTCGTGGCGGGTGCAGCGCGTCTACGACGGGACCCTGCGGGTGGTGAACGCGCAGGGCGCGCCGCCGTCGGTGCCCTTCTGGAACGGCGAGGCGCCGGCGCGCACCATCGAGCTGTCGGCCTTCGTGGCCCGGCTGCGGGAAGAGCTCGCCTCGCGCAAGGACGCGCGGGAGTGGCTCGCCACCCACCTGCAGATCTCGGCCCACGTGGCGGACTTCGCGGTGCGCTACCTCGACGCGGGCAAGGCGGCGCTGGGCGCGGTGCCCACGCAGCGCACGCTGGTGGCCGAGCGCTTCTTCGACGACGCCGGCGGTATGCAGCTCATCATTCACGCGCCCTTCGGCGGCCGCATCAACCGCGCCTGGGGCCTGGCGCTGCGCAAGAGCTTCTGCCGCTCCTTCGACTTCGAGCTGCAGGCTGCGGCGACCGACGACGGCATCCTGCTGTCGCTGGGCGAGCAGCACAGCTTCCCGCTGGAAGACATCTTCCAGTTCTGCGCCCCGGCGACGGTGGAGCACGTGCTCACCCAGGCGGTGCTGCAGGCGCCGCTGTTCGGCACGCGCTTCCGGTGGACCGCGGGCCGCGCGCTGGCGCTCTCGCGCAGCAACGGCGGCAAGCGGGTGCCCCCGCCCATCCAGCGGGCGCGGGCGGAAGACCTGCTGGCGGCGGTGTTCCCCGCGCAGGTCGGCTGCCAGGACAACCACGGCGGCGCGGACATCGAGCCGCCCGACCACCCGCTGGTGACCGAGAGCCTGAAGGACTGCCTGCGCGAGTTCCTCGACGTGGAAGGGCTCAAGCAGGTGCTGAGCGACCTCAAGGGCGGCAAGCTCGAGCTCGTCGCGCGCGACGTGCCGGAGCCGAGCGTCTTCGCGCACGCGCTGCTCAACTCCGCGCCGTACACCTACCTCGACGACGCGCCGCTGGAAGAGCGCCGCGCCCGCGCGGTGTCGGTGCGCCGCACGCTGCCCGAGGCGGAAGCGGTGCAGTTCGGCACGCTCGACGGCGACGCCATCGCCCGCACGGTGGACGAGGCGCGGCGCGAGCTGCGCGAGCCGGACGAGCCGCTCGACGCGCTGCTGCAGCTGGGGCTCCTGCCGCTGGCGCACCAGGCGGACCGCGACGGCTGGGCGGGCACCGGGCTCTTCTCGCTCGACCAGGGGCCGTGGCTGCGCGGGCTCCTGGAGTCGGGCCGCGCCGGTGTGCTCACCCGCGACGGCAAGCGCTGGGCGTACGCGGCGGAGCGGGTGCCGTGGATCGCGGCGCTGCACGGAGACCAGGGGCTCCTGCCGCCGCTCGCGGGCGACGTGCCGGTGCCGCCGGAAGAGGCGGCGGTGCGCGTGGTGCGCGGCTGGCTCGAGGTGTGCGGGCCCACCACGGTGGGCGAGCTCGCGGCGCACCTGGGGCTCACCCCCGGCGCGGTGGAGCAGGCGCTGGCGGCCATCGAGCTGCGGGGCCAGGTGCTGCGCGGCCGCTTCCGCCCGGGCTTCCCGGTCGAGGCCAGCCAGGAGTGGTGCGACCGGCGGCTCCTGCAGCGCATCCACCGGCTGACGGTGGGGCGGCTGCGCGCGGAGATCGAGCCGCTCTCGCCGCAAGACTTCATGCGCTTCCTGTTCCGCTGGCAGCGTCTGTCGGCGGACCGGCGGGTGCGCGGCAAGGAAGGCCTGCTGGCGGCGGTGAAGCTGCTCGAGGGCTGGGAAGCGCCGGCCGCCTCGTGGGAGCTGCACCTCTTCCCCGCGCGCATGCTGCAGTACCTGCCGGAACAGCTGGAGATGCTGGCGCACTCGGGCGAGGTGGCGTGGGGGCGCCTGAGCGTGAGGCCGCCGCGGCCGGCGACCGGGCCCCGGCGCGGCGCCGAGGTGACCGAGCCCATCGCGCCGCCGCCGAGGCGGGCGGTGATGGGGCGCAACGCCAACCTGTCCTTCGTGAAGCGCGGCGACCTCGACTGGCTGCTGTGCGCGTCGCGGCCGGAGGCGGGGCTCGACGACGGGCCGGCGCCCTGGCCCGAAGGGCTGTCGGCGGGCGCGCGCGAGGTGGCGCAGGCGCTGGAGCGCCGCGGCGCCTCGTTCTTCCAGGAGCTGGTGACGGCGACCCGGCGGCTGCCGGCCGACGTGGAAGACGCGCTGTGGGAATTGCTCGCCGCGGGCGTGGTGACGGCCGACGCGGTCCAGAACCTGCGCGTGCTGCAGAGCCCCAAGCTGCGGCGGAGGCAGCGGGCGAGCGCGCGCGGTGGCCCGGGCCGCTGGAGCCTCCTGCGGCCGGTGGAGCGGGTGGCGGCCGACGAGCAGCTCGAGCGGGTGGCGCACCTGCTGCTCGATCGCTACGGCGTGGTGTTCCGCGACCTGGCGATGCGCGAGATGGTGGCGCCGCCGTGGCGCGAGCTGGTGCAGGTGTACCGCCGGCTCGAGGCGCGCGGCGAGGTGCGCGGCGGCCGCTTCCTCAACGGCTTCGCCGGCGAGCAGTACGCGCGGCCCGACGCGGTGGAGCTGGCGCGCGGCACGCGGCGGCTGCCCAAGACGGGCGAGGTGATCCGCGTGGCGGCGGTCGACCCGCTCAACCTGACGGGCGTGGTGACGCCGGGCCCGCGGGTGCCGGCGGTGGTCGGCCACGTCGTCGAGTACGTCGACGGGGTGCCGTCGGCCGGCGCGCCGAAGGTGGTCGAGGTGGACGACGGCGACGAGGCGGCAGAGGCCTGACGGCTCACTTCTCGTTGTACGCGGAGTCGTACCGGCGCTGGCCTTCGGCCTCGATGGCCTCGGCGCGCGCGGGGTCGACCGACTTCAGCACCTCGAGCTCGAACTGCCAGTCGCGGGAATCGATGCGGCTCTTGCGGCCGTCGGTGGCGGTGGCTTCGGTGACGTAGATGACCTGGATGCGGCAGCTGTTGGCGTCGAGCCGCTGGGCCTTGGCGTCGTAGTAGTGCAGCTGGTTCGCCGAGCCGCTGTCGACCTTGGGGAGCGTCTTCAGGGTGAAGAAGTTGTCGTCGATCTCCCCCACGGTGACGCCCTTGGAGAAGAGCGCCGCCTTGAGCGCCGGCCACACCTGCTCGACGGGCTTGGCGATCGGCTGGTCGACGATCTGCGACTGCAGGTAGCTGTCGCGCGCGCTGGCGCCGCGCATCGCCGCGCAGCCGGTGGAGAGGACCGCCACTGCGAGGGAGCCGAGGAGAAGGGTTCGCATGGGCCAAACTGACTACCACACCCCGGCGGAACCGACGGCTTTGCTAGCCTCGTCCAACCTGACGTGCCCAGCGCCCTCTTCGCCGGTCCCTACGAGCTCCTGAACCGCCTGTCGGCCGGCGGCATGGGAGAGATCTTCGTGGCCAAGCGCACCGGGCAGGGCGCCTTCGAGAAGCACGTCGCGCTCAAGCTGCTGCTGCCGCACCTGGTGTCGGACACCGAGTTCATCGAGCGGTTCTTCGACGAGGCGCGCCTGGTGGCGCGCATGAACCACCCCAACATCGTGCAGCTCTTCGACGTGGGCGAGGCCGACGGCCGCCCGTTCCTGGCGATGGCGCTCATCGAGGGGCTGTCGCTGAGCTCGCTCATCAAGGCGGCGCGGGCGAAGAAGGAGCAGCTCCCGGTGCCGGTGGTGCGGCTCATCGCGGTGAGCTTGCTCGATGCGCTCTCGTACGCGCACGGCCTGGTGGGGCCCAAGGGGGAGAAGCTCGACGTCATTCACCGCGACGTGACGCCGTCGAACGTCCTCATCTCCACCGCGGGCGCGGTGCTGCTCACCGACTTCGGCATCGCGCGCGCGTCGACCAACGTCTACCGGACGCAGCCCGGCCGGGTGCGCGGCAAGTTCGCGTACATGGCGCCGGAGCACGCCGCCGAAGGCAAGCTCGACCAGCGGGCGGATCTCTTCTCGGCGGCGGTGACGTTGTACGAGGCGCTCACGCTGGTCTCCCCGTTCGCGCGCCAGGGCGACATCGCCACCATGGAAGCGGTGGTCAACGGCGAGGTGGCGCACCCGCGCACCCTCCGCGGCGACGCGCCCGCGGGCCTGTCCGACGCGCTGGTGCAGGCGCTCGCCAAGGCGCCGGGCGACCGCTTCCCGAGCGCCCGCGCGATGCGCGCCGCGGTGATGGACGGGCCCGTCGCCAGTGCGCCCGAGCTCGCCGAGCTCTTCACCCGCCTGTGCGGCGACGAGCTG
>JAIBBQ010000069.1 GCA_019694595.1 Myxococcaceae bacterium | reverse complement strand
GGCGGGACAGCGAGCGGCGGTGGCAGCGGCTCCAGCGGCGGCGGCTCGGCGGCCTCGGGCGGCGGTACCGCCTCGAGCGGCGGCGGCGCGGCGGGCGGCGGCTCCGGCTTCACCGACGGCGGCGTCAGCCTGGCGATGACCTTCTTCGTCACCAGCAAGGGCATGGGCAGCGGCGGCGACCTGCGCGGCGACGCAGGCACCGGGCTCGAAGGGGCCGACCGCTTCTGCGTCTCGCTCGCCGGCGCCGTGAGCCCGGTGCTGGGCGCGAAGAACTGGAAGGCGTACCTGAGCACCACCGCCGTCACCGCGCGCTCGCGCGTGGGCCAGGGCCCGTGGGTCAACGCCAAGGGCGTGCAGATCGCCGCCAACGTCAACCAGCTCCACGACGACGTGGGCACCAACACCCTGAGCTACGACAATGCGCTCGACGAGACGGGCGCCAAGGTGCCGACGGGCGGCGCCACGGGCACCAACGTGCACGACATCCTCACCGGCTCGACGCTCGACGGCGGCCTCTCGGTGGGCGCCAACTGCAACGACTGGACGAGCTCGACCGGCGCCAACAGCGTGCGCGTCGGCCACTGCAACCGCGCCGGCGGCGGCCAGTTCCCCACCTCGTGGAACTCGGCGCACACCCTGGCGAGCTGCACCGAGCAGGGCGTGAAGAGCGGCGGCGGGCGCGGCTCGTTCTACTGCTTCGTCTCCAACTAGCCGTCTCCGGCTGGCGCCAGGCCCCCGGGATGCGCGAGAGTGGAACTCTCGATGGGCCGTCTCGTACGTCGCAATCCACTGCCGCCCGCGCCGCTGATCCGCCCGCGGGCCCCGGCTGCCCCTCCCGCGGCACCGGCAGCCCCCGCACCGACGGCTTCCACCAGGCCCCCGACGGCGACCGGAGCACCCGTGCCCTTCACCCCGGGCGCGGCCCCGTCCGCGGGGAACCGGCTCTCCGGCGCGGCGGCCGGGCACGTGGTGCTCCCCAGCCTCGGGCTGGGCGAGGTCGCCCCCTCGTCGGCCGCCGCAGCCGCTTCACCGACGCGGACCTGGAGCCTCTCCGGGCGCGCCTTCGTCGAAGGTCCACTGAGCCGCGGCGCCAGCACGCCCCACCCGCCTGCCGCCGCGCGCCCCGCCCGCGTCAGCGCCGAGCAGCTCGAGGCCGCGGTGTCCCAGGCCTACGACACCCGGGCGAAGACGCTCGGCACCGGCTCCGCCAAGGCACCGTCGCTGGTGACGCCGGAAGACGGCAACGTGGTCGCCCGCGCCTACCACCTCGCGGTGCTGGGCCAGCAGCAGTTCCCCGCCGAGTTCCCGCTCGCCATGGCCGCGGTCGGCCAGCGCGAAGGCTTCGACGTCGTCGTCCGCGTGGACTCGAAGCGGGCCGACGCGCTGCGCACGCTGGCGGCCGAGCAGGGGCTCACCAACGTCAAGCTGGTGGAGGTCGAGGTCCCCGAAGGCGACCGCGGCATGGACGCCTGGAGCGAGGACCACGGCGAGCTCCACCTCGACGGCACCATCAGCGTGCCGCGGAGCCTCTCCAAGCACGACGGCGTGGGCACGCTCGACGCGACGATTGCGCTCTTCCGCGACCGCATGGCCCGGGCCTACCCTGGCGTGCCCTTCACCGCGAAGACCGACGAGGACCTCACCGCGCTCCGCAGGCAGTACCCCGAGATCGACTACCTGGACCTCGGAGTGGTCTCCCGCAACGACGCGCAGCGCGCGGTGGCGTCGCTGGTGGCCGACCAGCCTGCGAAGCTCCGCGTCGCCAACACCTACCTGGAAGGCGGCAACACGCTCGTCGGCCGCCGGGCGGGTGGCCGCGGCTACGCCCTGGTGGGCGCCGACAGCCTCGGCGTCTCCCGCGCCGCGCTGGAGAAGGACCTCGGCCGCAAGGTGTCCGACGCCGAGCTCAAGACCCTGGTGGCCCAGGACTGCGGCATCGCCCCGGCCGACCTGGTGGTCGTCGAGCAGCCGAAGGACTTCCACCTCGACATGCACATGATGCTGCTCCCCGACGGCAAGGTGGTGCTGAACGACCCGCTGGAGTCGGTGAAGCTGCAGAAGACCTGGCTCGCCGAGGACCTGGCGCGCAGCAAGCCCACCGCCCCCGGCCCGTCGGCCACCGAGGCCGAACGCGCGGACTTCGCCACCGCCCTCGAGTCCTGGCAGCAGACGGCCACCGACCGGCAGGAGCGCCTCGCGCGCGTCGAGGAGCGGGCCCGGAACCAGGCGCCGCGGATGGACGCCATCGCCAAGACGATGGCCGAGAGCGGGCTCGAGGTGCACCGCATGGCGGGCGTCTTCGAGGACACCGGCGACGACCGGCCGATGAACTTCCTCAACGGAGAGGCCGCGCTCAACCCGCAGCGCCAGAAGTTCTACATCGCGCTCGGTGGCGACCCGCGCGCCGAGGCGTACGCGGTGCAGCAGCTCGGCTCCCGCCTGCCGTCGGGCTTCGAGCGCATCCACTTCCTCGACCGCGAGCTGACCACCTCGACGCTGCGCGACTTCGGCGGCCTGTCCTGCCGCTCGAAGCTCGAAGGCACCCTGCCCTGACGCCTTTTTGAGGCCGCTTCGCGCGGGCGACGGCGCTAAGACTGCGCGCCTCACCCTCCGCCCGAAAGGCTGAAAGCGCGCATGGCCCGCATCCGCATCGGCATCAACCCGCTCACCTGGACCAACGACGACATGCCGGAGCTCGGCGCGGAGACGCCGCTCGAGACCTGCCTCAAGGAAGCGAAGGAGGCCGGCTACCAGGGCATGGAGCTGGGCAACAAGTTCCCCCGCCAGAGCGCTGCGCTGCTCGCCGCGCTGAAGCCGTTCGGCCTCGCGGTGGTCTCCGGCTGGTACTCCTCCGAGCTCGAGCGCCGCAGCGCCGACGAGGAGATCAAGGCGGTGCAGGCGCACCTGACGCTGCTCAAGGACACCGGCGCCACCGCGATGGTCTTCGCCGACACCACGCGCGCCATTCACGGCGACCGCAAGAAGCCGCTCTCGCAGCGCCCGAAGCTCGCCGCCGGCGACTGGCCGAAGTTCGGCGCCGCGGTGTCGGCGGTGGCCGCGCACCTCGCCTCCAAGGGCATGAAGCTCGCGTACCACCACCACATGGGCACGGTGGTGGAGACCGAGGCCGAGGTCGACCTGCTGATGAAGCACACCACGCCCGACGTGGGCCTGTTGCTCGACACCGGCCACCTCACCTTCGCCGGCGCCGACGTGGTGGGCCTCGCCAGGCGCCACGCCAAGCGCATCGCGCACGTGCACCTGAAGGACGTGCGCAAGAAGGTGCTCGACGAGGTGAAGGCCAAGGACCTGCCCTTCCTCGAGGCGGTGCTCAAGGGCGTCTACACCGTGCCGGGCGACGGCTGCGTCGACTACCCGGCGGTGATGAAGGTGCTCGCCGAGAGCGGCTACCAGGGCTGGCTGGTGGTGGAAGCGGAGCAGGACCCCAAGGTCGCCCACCCGCTCACCTACGCCAAGATGGGCTTCGACTACGCGAAGAAGACGGCCACCGCGGCCGGGTTGCTCTGAAAGGAAACGACACCATGAACTCGCTCGAGCTCGTCCTCTTCGGCGCCGGCCGCATCGGCCAGATTCACGGCGCCAACGCCGCCGCCCACCCCCGCGCCAAGCTGCGCTGGGTGGTGGACCCCAACCTCGAAGCCGCCACCGCGCTGGCGAAGAAGTTCGGCGCCAAGGCCACCACGTCCCCCGAGGAAGCGCTCGCGGACAAGGGCAACACCGCGGCCATCATCGCCAGCTCCACCAACACGCACGTCGAGCTGCTCACCGCGTCGTCGAAGGCGGGGCTCGCCATCTTCTGCGAGAAGCCCATCGACAACTCGCTGGAGCGCGTGGACCTGGCGCTCGCCGAGCTCTCGAAGTCGAAGGTGCCCTTCTTCATCGCCTTCAACCGCCGCTTCGACCCCAGCTTCGCGGCGCTGCGCGGCGCGGTGAAGAACGGCGACCTCGGCCAGGTGGAGACGGTCATCATCACCAGCCGCGACCCGTCGCCGCCGCCCATCGCCTACGTGAAGGTCTCGGGCGGGCTCTTCCGCGACATGATGATTCACGACCTCGACATGGCGCGCTGGCTCCTGCCGGAAGAGCCGGTGCAGGTCTTCGCCCAGGGCAGCGCGCTGGTGGACCCGGCCATCGGCCAGGCGGGCGACGTGGACACCGCGGTGGTGTCGATGAAGACGAAGTCGGGGGTGCTCTGCCAGATCTCCAACAGCCGCCGCGCGGTCTACGGCTACGACCAGCGCATCGAGGTGCACGGCGCCAAGGGCATGCTCCAGGCGGGCAACCTGACGCCGACGTCGGTGGTGCACGCGGGCGCGGCGGGCGTGGTGAGCGACAAGCCGCTCCACTTCTTCCTCGAGCGCTACCAGAAGGCGTACCAGGCCGAGATGGAGCACTTCGTCACCGCCATCCTCGACAAGAAGCCGCTCAGCACCGGCGCCGAGGACGGCCGCCGCGCGCTGGTGCTGGCGGAAGCGGCGATGAAGTCGCTCGAGAAGAACGCCCCGGTGACGCTCTGAAGCAGTCGGCGTGGCTCAAGGCGGCGGTGGGCATCGCCCAGGACGCGGGGGCGGTGGTGCTGCGCCACCACGAGCGCGGCACCGCGTCGGTGTCCCACAAGAGCCTCATCGACCTGGTCACCACCGCGGACAAGGCGAGCGAGGCGCTGGTCCTGAAGGCGCTGCGCAAGCACTTCCCCGAGCACGACGTGCTCGCCGAGGAGTCGGGCGCGCACGGCGCCAAGGCGCGCTACCGCTGGCTCATCGACCCGCTCGACGGCACCAACAACTTCGCCCACGGCCTGCCGCACTTCTGCGTGCTCATCGCGCTGCAGGAACGGCTGCGCGGCGAAGACCGCACCCTGCTGGGCGTGGCCTTCGACCCGGTGCGCGAGGAGCTCTTCGTGGCCCAGCGCGGCACCGGCGCGGCGGTCAACGGCAAGGCGATGCGCGCCTCGCGCACGCCCGCGCTGCTCGGCTCCATCGGCGCCACCGGCTTCCCGGTGAAGCGGCTCTTCGCCGACGACGACAACCACCGCGAGTTCTGCCGCATGAACCTGCTCACCCAGGGCGTGCGCCGCCTGGGCTCGGCGGGGCTCGACCTCGCCTACGTGGCGAGCGGCCGCATGGAGTTCTTCTGGGAGTACAAGCTCAACCCCTGGGACGTCGCCGCGGGGGCGCTGATGGTGGAAGAAGCGGGCGGCAAGGTCACCCGCACCGATGGCACCGCCTTCCACACGTCGGAAGGCACCATCCTCGCGACCAACGGGAAGATTCACGCCGCGACGGTGAAGGCGCTCGCCAGCGCGCGCTCGCTCCCCGTCTCCTCCCGCGAGGGGCTGGCGAACTTCCTGCCTCCGAAGGTGGCGAAGCAGCTTCAGTAGAGCGGGTGCACGCGCTCGGTGCGGACCTTCACCCGCACCGCGTCGCCCGCCTTCGGCAGCGCGTCGGGGTCGGGCGCGGGGAGCTGCAGCGCCAGCGTGAGGCCCGACAGCTCGACCTCGCAGCGCGCCTCGGCGCCGAAGAAGGTGCAGCTGAGCACCCGGGCGCTGGTCCCGGACTCCCCCAGCAGCAGGTGCTCGGGCCGCACCACGAGCTGGGCCGTCTTCGCCCCGGCCTCGCCGGAAAGCTCGAGCGCTCCGAAGGCACAGTCCACCATCACCTTGCCGCCCTCGGCGCGCGTCACCGTGGCGGGCACGAAGTTCGCCTCGCCGAGGAAGCTGGCCACGAAGCGGCTCGCCGGCCGGCAGTAGAGGTCGGCGGGGCTGCCCACCTGCGCCACCTTGCCGCCTTCCATCACCACCACGCGGTCGGAGATGGCCATGGCCTCGGCCTGGTCGTGCGTCACGTAGAGCGAGGTGAAGCCGAGGCGCTGCTGCATGGCGCGGATCTCCGCGCGCACCGACAGCCGCATCTGCGCGTCGAGGTTCGACAGCGGCTCGTCGAAGAGCAGCACCTTGGGCTCGGTCACCAGCGCGCGCAGGAGCGCCACCCGCTGCTGCTGCCCGCCCGACAGCTCGTGCGTCCCGCGCTCGAGCAGCCCGTCGAGGTGCATCGCCTTCGCCAGCGCGTCGATGCGGGCGTCGGCGTCCTTCGCGGACAGGCCCTGCATCTCGAGGCCGAAGCGCGCGTTCTGCCGCACGGTGAGATGGGGGAAGAGCGCGTACGACTGGAACACCATGGGCACGTGGCGGCGGTACGGCGGCACCCGGGTGACGTCTTGCCCGTGAATGCGGATGGTGCCGCTCGTCGGCTCCTCGAAGCCCGCCACCATGCGCAGGGTGGTGGTCTTCCCGCAGCCCGAAGGCCCCAGGAGCGTCACCAGCTCGCCGTCGCGCACCGAGAGGTTGACGCCGTTCACCACCCGCACCTCGGGGGCGCCCGGCCGGGCGAAGGCCTTCACCAGCTCGACGAGCTCCACCGCCATGAGGCCCGGGGTTATCGCGCGCGTGGGCGGCCGACGCCTCACATTTTCGAGGCCCGCGTGGCCTGCGGTGAACGCCTGTCACCTGGGGTGGACGGATCCACCGCCGCAAGCCCGCGAGAGCGCTGAACCGGCGAGAGGACGGCGCTTTGCTCTTCGAGCGCACCATGACACTCCGCACCCTGTTGAACGCTGCCCTGAGAGATGGCCGGGTCACTTCCGCCGAAGCCAAGAAGGCGGTCGACTACGCGAAGCGAGGCGGCGTGCAGCCGTCGGAGTACAAGCTGCTGCACAAGACGCTGCTCCGGAACGTCGACAAGTTCGACGCTCCGGCCCAGCAGCGCTTCCTCTTCGCGGGCGACGTCACCCACTCCTTCGACGGCGACCCGTCGAACATGAAGTTCCACCCGGGGCGGCTCTTCGAGAAGGGCATCTCGATGCACGACGTCAACCAGGGCGGGCAGAACGACTGCACCATTCTGGCCGCGCTGGCGGGCCTGGCGGCGCGGAGCCCTCAGAGCATCAAGAACATGATCCGCGCCAACCCCGACGGCACGGTCTCGGTGCGCTTCTACAGCAAGACGGCCCAGGGCGTCCCCCACGCCAACTGGGTGACGGTCGACCGGGACACCGGCGGCACCGCGTACGCACACAGCAAGCGGCCGACCGAGCAATGGTCCGCCCTGGTGGAGAAGGCGTGGGCCAAGTTCAACGGTGGGTTCGGCGCCAACATCCTGAGCGACGGGCCGAAGACCATCTTCGCGCTCACCGGGCGACAGACGCACGACGGGTACCTCGACAAGAGCGCCACCATCACCAAGCTCCGCAGCGACGTCCACGCGGGGCGGGTGGTGACGGCCTTCAAGAAGGACGGCGAGACGGGGCTGCCGGGTGGCCACGACTACACGGTGCTCGGCATCTACAAGAAGAACGGCGTCGAGTACGTGAGCGTGCGCAACCCCTGGGGCCACACCGAGCCGTCGGGCAACGGCCCCGACGACGGCGTCTTCACGCTGACGATGGCCCAGTTCCGGGCGCACTTCACCAATGTCACCAACTACGACAACTGAGGCCGGCTCGAGGGGAACAGGCGCCGCACCAGCGCCTGCATCCCTTCGAAGGCGCCCAGCACCAGCACCACCAGCACCACGCTGAGCGCTGCGGCCTGCGAGAGGTCGGAGCTCTCCACCATCGCGAGAATGGCGACGGTCAGCAGGTTCCAGCTGCCGCTCACCACGAAGACCACCGCGCTCACCGCGGTCATCGCGCGCACGAAGGCGAAGGCGAGCGACGAGAAGACCGCCGGCGCCACCAGCGGCAAGGTGACGCGGCCGAGCACGCGCGCCGGGCTGGCGCCCAGGTTCTGCGCCGCCTCCTCGAGGCTCGGGTCGACCTGCTTGAGCGCCGCCGACACCGCCTTCATGCCCACCGGCATGTTGCGGAAGGAGAACAGCGCCACCACCAGCGCGGCGGTGCCGGTGAGCACCAGCGGCGGCCGCGAGAAGGCGAGCGCGTAGCCGATGCCCACCACGGTGCCCGGCACCGCGAAGTTGAGAATCGACAGCACCTCGAGCGCGCGCCGGCCGAAGACCTGGGTGCGCTCGATGAGGTACGCCGCCACCACGCCGAGCACCGCGGTGAGCGGCGTGGAGATGGCGGCCAGCACCACCGAGTCGCGGATGTCGGCCCAGGAGACCTTGAGCGCGCGCGCGTAGTGCTCGACGGTGAGGCTCGAGTCCGCGCCCCACAGCTTCACCAGCGAGCCGTAGACCACCAGGCCGTAGAAGAGCAGCACCGCCGCCGCGCCACCCCAGGCGATGCCTCCCACCACCCGCGACCCACCGGGCCCCAGCGCGAAGGGCGCCGCGCGCGCCGGCTTGCCGCTGACGGTGACGAAGCCCTTGCGGCTCAGGAGCGCGCTCTGCAGCAGGTAGAGCGCCACCGACGGCACCAGCAACACCATCGCCAGCAGCGAGCCACCCGCCGCGTCGTCGTTGCCGGTGATCTCCAGGTACGCCTGCACCGACAGCACGTTGAAGCGCCCGCCGAGGATGAGCGGGTTACCGAAGTCGGCGAGCGACTCGATGAAGATGAGCAGCATCGACGCGAAGAGCCCGGGCGCCGCGAGCGGCAGCGTCACCTTGAAGAAGGTCTGCCGGCGGCCCGCGCCGAGGCTCATCGCCGCCTGCTCGATGGCGGGGTCCACCGCCGCCAGCACGCCGGTGAGGATGAGGAAGGCGGTGGGGAAGTACGAGAGCGTCTCCACCAGCACCAGGCCGCCCAGTCCGTAGATGTCGAAGCCCAGCGCGTAGAGGTCGAGCCCCAGGCGGTCGAGCAGCACCCCCTTGGTCACCACGCCGTTGCGGCCGAAGAGCAGCACCGCCGAGAGCGCGATGACGAAGGGCGGCGCGATGACCGACAGCTGCGCCAGCTTGCCCAGCGCGGCGCGCCCCCGGAGCGCGGTGCGGGACACCGCGAAGGCGAAGGCCAGCCCCACCGCGGTGCCCAGCGGCGCCACCAGCACCGCGAGCAGCAGGGAGTTGAGCACCGGGCGCACGTGCTGCCACCGGCCCAGCGCACGGAAGTGCTCCAGCGTGAAGCCGCCCTGTCCGTCCTTCACGCTGGTGGACAGCACGGTGAAGAGCGGGAAGACGACGAAGACCGCCATCGCCACGAAGGTGAGCAGCGTCAACAGACGCAGCGAGAGCGGCGTGCGCTTCATTGGCCGGTCGCCTCGCGCCAGGCGTCGATGAGCGGCCGCCTCCGGGCGATGGCCTTCTCGGTGTCGAAGTCGATGAGCTTCAGGTCCGCCGGCAGCGAGCTCGGCCGCGGCACGTCGTCGCGCACCGGCAAGCGGTGGTAGCGCTGGAGCGTCGCCTGCACCGGCTGCGACACCGCCCAGTCCACGAAGCGCTGGGCGAGCTCGCGCTGCGGCGCGCCGGCGATGACCGCCATCGACGCCACCTCGTACCCCGTACCCTCGGCGGGGAAGGACAGCTCCACCGGGTAGCCCTTGGCCTTGCCCTTGTTGAGGATGTCGTGGGCGAAGGCGATGCAGGTGCCGACCTCCGCGAGGCCGACCTGGGTGACGCAGGCCGCCCCCGAGCGCGTGTAGTGGTGCACGTTCTTGTCGAGAGCGGCGAAGTAGGCGACGGCCTTCTCCTCGCCGAAGAGCTGCGCGACGGTGGCGAGCACGGTGTACGCGGTGCCCGAGGTGTACGCGTACGCCATGCTCACCTCGTTGGCGTACGGCGGCTGCAGCAGGTCGCTCCACGCGTGCGGCAGGTCGGCCTTCTTGCGCGCCAGCACCTCGGGGTTCGACGCGAAGGCCAGCACGCCCACCGAGAAGCCGACCCAGCGCCACTGCGCGTCGCGCTGCCCGGGGCGGAAGGTGTCCAGCGTCTTCGGGGTGTACGGCTCGAGGAGCCCGTCGGCGGCGGCCACGCTCAGGTCGAGCGACGGCCCGCCGAACCACAGCGACGCCTGGGGGCGTTCCTTCTCGGCGCGCACCCGGGCCAGCGTCTCGCCCGACGAGAGCCGCACCCAGCGCACCTGCACCCCGGTGTCCCGGGTGAAGGCCTCGAAGTACGCGGCCGCCTCTCCGCGGTCGAGCGCGGTGTACGCGGTGAGCGTCTCCGCGCGGGCGAGCGACGAGAGGACGAGCAGGAGGAGCGGGAGGCGCAGCACGGCGGCGGCACCTTACACGCGCCGCGCGCCCGCGGCCCGAAGCCCTTCAGGTGCGGAACACCACGTTGCCTTCGAGCGGGTCGCGGGGCTGCCGGGTGGCGTTCACCGGCGCCTCGGGCCGCTCGTGGCCGAAGGACACCGCGCAGAGCACGCGCAGGCTCTCGGGGATGCCGAGCGAGGCCCGCAGCGCGTCGGAATACAGGCGCACCGAGGCCTGGGCGCAGCTGCCGATGCCGCGAGAGGTGAGCGCGAGCATGAAGGTCTGCAGCCAGGTGCCCACGTCGAGCGCCACCCCGACGCCGAAGTGCCGCTCCATGCACACCACCGCGACGTGGGGCGCGTCGAAGAGCTCGAAGTTCCGCCGGTGCGCGCGCAGCCGGCCGTCGGGGTCTCCCTTGGCGACCCCCATCTTCCCGTACATCTCCACCGCGCACGCCACCTGCTTCGTCCGGTACTCGCCGGGGAAGGTGTCGATGACGTCCTCGTCGCGGGGCGTCGCGCCCGCTTCGAAGGCCGAGAGCAGCGCCGCGCGCACCCGGGCACAGGCTTCGCCGCTCGCCACGAAGACGCGCCAGGGCTGCACGTTGCAGTTCGACGGCGCGTGCTGGGCGAGCCGCAGACACTCTTCGAGGGTCCCCTGCGGAACCGGGGTGGGCAGAAAGGCGCGCACCGAGCGGCGCGCAGCGACGACTTCATCGAGCGATGGCATGGCGTTTCCGTCTACCTCACGCCCGCGCCACGGGGGCAGGCAAGCGCACCCGTCACCGCTGGGTGCGCTTGCGGGCGCGCTCCCGGGCGGCGGCGAGCGGATCCACCGCCGCGCTGGACGCAGGCGCCGGCTCGGCGGCGGGAGGTGGCTGCGCCTCGGTGCGCGGGGGAGACGAGGGCTTCGGCGGCGGAGCGGCCGCCTGCGCGACTGCCGGAGGCGCCACGACGGCCGGGGCCACGCCGGCCACGGCGACCGTGCGCTTGCGGCGGCGCTCGCCGGAGAAGAAGCGGCGCAGCACGACTTCCGCCACCAGGAGCACCAGCGCGAGCGCCACCAGCGCCGGCGCCAGCGCCACCGCGGTGAAGGACTGTGCCGTGGCGGTGAAGAGCTCGGCGACCGACAGCCGCTCCACGCCGCCCGCGGCCTTGGCGACCGCGGCGAGCAGCGCGCGCCCTTCCTTCGCCGAGCCCGGCTCGAACTCCGGCGCCCAGGACAGCGTCACCGGCGGCGCGCGGTACACCCGCTCGCCCACCTGCACCACCGGGTGGAAGGTGCCGCTGCCGGGGAGCGTGAAGTGGGCGCCGACGCGGTCCTCGTCTTCCCAGCGCATGGGGACCTCGACCGGCGCCTCGCGAGCGTCACCGGACAGCACGTGGAGCATCGGCGCGCCCACTGGCGGGCCGGCGCGGCGGTCGAAGTCGAGCGTCACGTGGAGGTCGTTGCCGCTCACCGTCGCGCGGGCCACCGCCTCGGTGGCGTTCGCCTGGGGCGGCAGCGTCCAGCGCACCATCGCCTCGAAGAGCGCCCGCCGGCCAGCGTAGCCCTTGAAGGCTCCGGCGTACTGCCCGTCGACGTCGCCGGTGAAGGCCACCACCCGCCCCGCCCCCTTCGGCCACATGGCCAGCAGCGGCGCGGCGTTCTCGTCGGTGGTCTTCAGGCCCACGGACGCCAGCGGCCGCAGGTAGGTGAGGTTGTAGCCGCCGACGTCGGGCACGCCCGCGGCGCTCAGCGCGCCGAGCTGCGCGAGGTCCGGCCCCAGCGCGACGCCGGTGGCGCTGTCCACGAAGGACGAGCGCGCCACCGCGATGGTCTCCTGGCTGAAGATGCGCGGGAGGCTGGTGGCGTCCTCGGCGAAGTAGATGCGGCCGTTGCCGCGGGCGGCGACCTCCTCGAGCAGCTTGGCGTCGGAGTCGCTGCGCTTGCCCATGCCGATGACCGACACCGTCACCTGTTCCTGGCTCAGCGTGGAGAGCGTCGAGAGGTAGTCGGCCGCTTCCTCGGAGTCGGCGGCGTCGGAGAAGAGCAGCACGTGGCGGGTGGGCTTGCTGCTCTTGAGAATCTGCGACTTCGCCTCGCGCAGGCCGACGCCGACGTAGATGCCGCCGCCGCCCGAGAAGCCGCGCGCCACCTTGCCCAGCGGCAGACCGTCGGACACCGGCGACATCGGGAAGATGACGTGGGGCTCGGTGTCCACCATCGAGACCGCCGCCTCGTCGTGCTCGTTGAGCAGCTGCAGCGCGCCCACCACGCCCTCGGCGGCGAGCTCCATCTTGGTGCGGCCGTCGGGCACCGTGGCGCCCATCGAGCAGCTGCAGTCCATGATGATGGAGATGGCCACCGCGGCCTTGCGCTGCTCCTCGCGCACCTCGAGAGACACCGGCAGCACGTCTTCCACCGGCGACTTGCGGTAGCCGCCTTCGCCGAAGGCGTGGCGTCCGCCCGTCATCACCAGGCCGCCGCCCGCCTCGCGCACGTACTGGGCGAGCACGTGGAGCCCGTCCTCGGTGAGGCGCGAGGCCTCCACGTCTTCCAGCACCACCGCGCCCACGCCCTCGAGCGCGGCCATGGTGAGCGCGAAGGGCTCGCGCACCACGAGGTCGACCTTCGCGTCGTTCAGCGTGCGCGCGAGGCTGCCAGCGGGCGAGTCGGTGAGCAGCAGCACCCGGGGCGGGCCTTCGACGCGGGTGAGCGCCCGGCCCACGTCGTTCTCCACCGTCGCGTCGCCGTCGGCCTCGACCTTCACCGTGTAGGCGGCGAGCCCCGGCGACTCCACGAGGTCGCGGAAGGTGAGCACGCTGTCGCCCGCGGGGAGCGCGCGCGCGGTGCGGGCCAGCACCTGGTCGCCGCGCAAGAGCGTCACCGTCGCCCGGGCGCTCGCCTGGGCGTGCACCACCGCGGTGAGCTGGAAGGGCTCGCGCGCGGCGACCGCGGCCGGGGCCTCGAGCGCGCGCACCGCGACGTCGTTGCCCGAGTCCTCGCGGCCGTTCCACCGGTAGTCCACCACCACCCCGCGCGCCGCGAGCCGCCGGGCCGCGGCCCGCGCGTCGAGGCCGGTGGCGCGCCCGTCGGACACCACCAGCACCCGGCCTTGCCGCCCCTCGGGGATGAGCTCACCCGCGGCGTCGAGCCCCGCCGCCAGCTCGCTCGCCTCGCCGTCGATGGCATTCTGGAAGCCGCCGAAGTGGCCTTCGGCGGTGGGCGCGAGTTCCACCCGCGCGGTGCGGCCGAAGCCCACCACGCCCACGCGGTCCCCCGGCCGCCGCTGGCCTTCCACGAGGTGGATCAGCTCCTCCGCGCTGGCCTGCGCGCGCGGCGGCATCGAGCGGCTGCGGTCCACCACCACCACCACGTCGGCCCCGCCGCTGCTCCAGCGCACCTCGGGCCGCGCCAGCGCCAGCGTCAGCACCGTCACCAGCGCGAGCCGCAGCCACCGCGCCGGGCCGCTCACCTGGCCGAAGCGCCACACCAGCAGCGCCAGCGGCACCAGCGCGAGCAGGAACTGGGGCGCGAGCAGGCTCACGCGCGCGCCTCCCGGGCGGTGACCCAGAAGTCGAGCGCCAGCAGCACCAGCAGGGCGAGCAGCGGCCACCAGGGGCGCGGCCGCTCGCCGAAGAGACCCGCGACGCGCTCTTCCGCCTGGGCCTTCACCTCGTACGGCCCGCGGTCGCGCAGGTCGGACTCGCGCGGGTCGATGGGCAGCACCGCCAGCGCATCGACCTCCTCGCCGTCCTTGAGCAGACGCCAGCGCCCCGGCACCTCGAGCGGCGGCAGGGTGAGCGAGCCCACCGCGAGGATGGGGCGCTTGCGGCCCTGCGGCCCCTCGAGCCGCCAGGTGGCCCCGGCGGTGGTGGTGACGGGCACGTCTTCACCGAGCATGAGGTGGCGCCTCGGTAGCCCGGGCGCCTCGAAGCGCGCGCGGCGCAGCACGTTGCCGAGCAGCACCGGCCACGCACCGGTGCGCGCCACCGCGCTGCGGCCGAGGTCGACGTTGAGGTGCACGGTGCCGTCGTCTTCCTCCGAGACCAGCACCGCCTCGCCCGCGGTGGCGAGCGGCCGCCCGGGCGGGTTGGGGCCGGCCGCCCACACCACGCCGCTCAGGTCGACGTCCTCGAGCAGCGGGTGCGCCTTGCTCTGGAAGAAGGGCCCCACGTACCCCTTGAGCGGCTCGCCGGCCCCGAGGCGCACCCGCGCGGTGCTCGCGGGCGGACCGAAGCTGAGCGCCGCCGGCGACTGCACGCGCACGCCCGGCGCCACGGCGAGGAAGCGCTTGAGCGCGGCGAAGGCGGGCGGACTCAGGCCTTCCAGCACGGCCACGTTCACCACCGCGTCGGGCGACGGCAGGAGCGTCACCGCGCTGTCGGCCGGCAGCGCGTCGTCCGGGAGCGTGGCCTCCACCGGCCCCACGGTCGCGCCTTCCGCCGCGCTCAGCCCCACCCGCACCACCGCGGTGGCCCCGGCGCGCAGCGACACCGTCTGCATCTGCGGCGGCAGCCCCGGCGCGGCGAAGCGCACCGGCACCTCGCGGGCCGCGTCGCTGGCGTTGAGCACCCGCACCGTGACCTGCGCCGTCTTCCCCACGTCGCGGCGCTGCGCAGAGACGAAGGCCAGGTTGGGCAGCTTCTGTCCCACGCTCTCCACCTGCACCTCGGGCGGAACGCCCACGCGCGGCGGGAGTGGCCCGTCGGTGAAGAGCCACACCCGCTGGCGGGCGCCGGCGAGCTCTCTCGCCATCAGCAGCGCGGGCGCCACGTCGTGCGCCGGCTGCAGTGGGCTCCACGACTCCAGTTGCGCGAGCGCGCGACCGACCTCGGCCTGCGGCCCCGCCACCACGGTGGGCCTGGGGCCCGACTCCACCACCGTGAGCTGGGTGGCACCCTGGGCCCGGGCGAGCGCCGCCACCCGGGCCTTCACCGCGTCGCTCAGCGGCGTCCCGTTCACCGTGGCCGCCATCGACAGGCTGCCGTCGACCACCGCCACCACGTGCCGCTGCTGCACCTGCGCGCCGCAGCGCACGTCGGCGAGGAAGAGCGCCGCGCACGCCACCGCGAGCAACTCGAGCGCCAGCGAGGCTTCCCGCGAGAAGCGCTCCCACCGCGGGCCGGCCTGGGCGCGCTGCGACGGCGTCCGCCAGAGGAAGAGCGCGCTCACCACGCGCGGCCGCTGCCGGCGCCGCAGGAAGTACGCCGCCACGATGGGCAGGGCCGCCGCCAGGGCGAGGAAGCCCCACGGCAACCCGACGCTCACGCCGCCTCCCACAGGGGCACGAGCTCCCGCCGCGCCAGCGCATCGACGCCCTGCGCCGCGCTCACCCGCATCAGCGTCGCCCGCACCGTGCGCAGGCCTTCGTCCCAGAGCGCGAGGTGGGCGCGCAGCCGCCGCTGGTAGTCGTCGAGGACGCCCCGGGTGAGGATGCGCTCCAGGCTCTCCTGCGACTCGGCGTCGGTGAGGCGCGCGCCAGCCCCGCCCGACGGCTCCAGGTCTTCCTCGTCGAGCACCTGCACCACCGCGAGGCCGCGCGCGCCCTGGGCGAGCCGCCGGGCGAGGCCCGCCACGTCCGACTCGAAGAGCAGGTCGCTCACCCAGACGCGCAGGCCACACGGACGGAGCGCGGGGGCGCGCCGCAGCGCCTCGGGGAACGGCTCCTTCCCGTCGAGCGCGAGGGCCTCGAGCGCCGTGCCCGCGTCGTGGCCGCGCACCACCCGCCCTCTCCCGCCCACGGTGAAGAGCGACGCCTCGTGGCCCGCGCGCTGCGCCGCCAGACACAGCAGCAGCGCCACCTCGCGCGAGCGCGCCGACTTCTCCGGCGAGACGGACATCGACGCCGAGGTGTCGAGCACCACCTCCACCCGCGGCGACACCTCTTCCTGTCGCACGCGCAGCACCAGCTCACCGGTGCGCGCGGCGGCGTTCCAGTCGAGGTGCCGCACGTCGTCGCCCGGCTGGTAGAGGCGAAAGTCGTGCAGCTCCATCGAGGCGCCGACGCTGTGCGCCCGCACCTCGCCGGTCCGCCCGCGGTGGGGACCGCGCGGCAGCCTCAGGCTCACCAGCGCCGCGGCGCGCTCCACCGCCTGACGGTCGAGCCGAGGGCCACTCACCCGCGCACCTGCTCGCCGTCTCGCGACTTGAGCGCCACCCACGCCATCGCCGTCGCCACCACCGTGGCCACCACCAGAAGCCCCAGCGCAGGGCTCTCGTTCCCGCGGTTGCGGTCGAGGTTCGCCATGCCGACGATGGGGTTGAGCGCGTTGATGAGCACGCCGTCTTCCCGCCGGCTGAAGAGGAGCGAGGTCACCACCGGCGCCACCACCCCCAGGAAGGTGGAGCCGAGGATGGCGATGCGGCTCGCCCGCGGC
This sequence comes from Myxococcaceae bacterium, assembly GCA_019694595.1. Classification (GTDB taxonomy): domain Bacteria; phylum Myxococcota; class Myxococcia; order Myxococcales; family Myxococcaceae; genus JAIBBQ01. Next base: position 13,127 of record JAIBBQ010000069.1, on the reverse strand, counting down.
TCTCCGAGGCGCGCGAGCGGCGTGACCCGCCCCAGCCAGGTCCCGATGGCCACGTACAGCAGCGCGTAGCAAGGCGCCGCGATGAGCAGCCGCGTCGCGCGCTCCCCCATGGTGGAGCCCAGGCCCAGGGGCAGCACCGCCAGCGCGAGGTACCCCGCCAGCGACAGCCCGGTGAGCAGCACCATCACCGCGAACCCGCGCGAGCCGCCTGGCGTCGAGAGCCACCGGCCGGTGCGCTGGGCCTTGCTGGCGCCGTCGGGCTGCGAGGCGGCGAAGAAGCCGTAGACGAAGAGCAGCAGCGCCGACACGATGCTGCCTGCCGCCGGCACCTCGCGGCGGTCGCCCACCACCACCGCGGCGGCCACCGTGATGAGGAAGCCCAGCACCACCTGCCCGGCGACGACGAGCCGCGCGCCGTACCCGCGCCGCGAGGTGGCGAGCGCCAGCGTGCTGGCCGCGCCTTCGGCCACCGCCAGCGCTCCGGTGAGGCCCGCGAGCACGACGCCCGCCACCACCACCCAGAACACGTCCTTCTGCACCGCGCGGCTGCCTTCCTCGGCCAGCACCACGCCGAAGCCCACGCCCATGGCGGTGGCGCCGAGGCTCCCGAAGACCACCAGCAGGTGCACGCCGGCGCGCATCAGCCGCTCGCTCGCCTCGCACGCCATGGCCACCGCGACCGACACCAGGAAGACGCACCAGGTGGCCGCCAGCACCAGCGCCGCCACCACGGTGAGCAGGTCGACGCCGTTGAGGAAGTAGCTGAAGAGCACGAAGGGCGCGCAGGCCGAGCCGTAGAGCAGCGCCTGCGACAGCGCGCTCGCCACCTTCCCGCGCACGATGCTGCGCGACGACAGCCCGGTGAGCACCAGCAGCACCCACGTCTCGTCTTCCCGCTCGCGCGCCATCGAGCGGTACGCGGTGTACGGAATGACGAAGAAGCTCACCAGCGACAGCCCGGCGAGGAAGACGGCGAGGTACTGCCGCCCGAGGTGGTCGTTGTAGCTCGAGCTGCCGTCCGCCGCGGCCACCAGCGCCACCACCAGGCACGCGAGGAGCAGCAGGCCGAAGCTGATGCCGAAGACCTTGGCGCGCAGCCCCTGGCGCACTTCCTTGAGGACCAGCGGCCCCGCGCGCTCTTCCAGCCGCTCGGTGAGCGAGGTGGCGCTCATGCCCGCCCCGGCTCCCGCGCGTGGGCGCTCGCGCCGTCGTTGCGCCAGAGCACGTTCACCGTGGCCAGCGCGAGCAGCGCCGCCATCGACCACGGCGCCGCCAGGCCGGCAGCCCCCCCGTGGCCGTCACCCAGGTTGATGAGGCCCACGATGGGGTTGAGGAGGTTGGGCAGCACCGCATCGGGCTTGTCGACCAGCAGCGCGGAGAACAGCGGCGGCCCGCCACAGGCGAGGATGAGGATGATGAAGAAGAGGACGCGCGTCAGCCCGGCGGTCATGAAGGGCGGGTGAGGCATCAACCGCGTCACCAGCACCGGCAGCGACAGGTAGATGACGACGAACGCCGGCGCGGCGAGCATCACCTCGGCGAGGTGCTCCTCCGTCCCTCCGAGCGAGGTGAAGCCGATGAGCGCCAACCCCGAGAGCAGCAGCACGGTGAGCACCACCAGCACGTAGCCGCGCAGGCCACCGGGCTTGAGCAGCCACGGCATCTTCTTGAGCCGCAGCGCCTTCGCCATGCCGTCGCGGTCGCTGGCGATGAAGAGGCCCACCACCAGGCAGTGGCCGAGGAGCACCAGCGAGGCCACGAAGAGCACCCCGCTCTCGCTCGCGCTCACCGCGCCCAGCACCGCCAGCCCGAGCGCGCCCAGCACCTGCACCACGAAGGTGAGCCGGTACCCGATGGCGTAGCTCTCGGTGGGGAGCGACAGCCGCGCCGCCGCCGCCTCGTAGAGCAGTACGCCCCAGGTGACGATGGCCCACCAGCCGCCGCCGAGGCCGAGCCACAGGGGCCCCGTGCCGAACAGGCTCCTGCCCGCTTCCACCAGCCCGAAGCTCGACGTCAGGCCGGTGATGAGGCCCCAGAGCAGGAACCCCAGCAGCAGGAAGTGGAGCAGCCCGCGCACCAGGCGCGACTCGGCGAGGGTCGCGGTGGAGACCGCCACCGCGGTCAGGAAGAGCTGGTAGCCCGTGGCCAGCAGCATGGTGCTGAAGATGGTCGGAAGGTCGATGCCGTTGAGGAAGTAGCTGAAGAGCAGGAACGGCATGCACGCCGAGGCGTAGAGGACGCCTTGCAGCATGTGACTGCCCATCTTCCCCCGGAGGATGCGCTTGGGCCCCAGGCCCGTGAGCGTGAGCAGCACCCACGTCTCTTCCTCGCGCTCGCGCGCCATCGAGCGGTACGCGGAGTAGGGGATGACGAAGAACTGCACCACGCCCAGGCACAGGAAGTAGGCGAAGAAGAAGCCCTTGCCGTCGGAGCCCACGCCGTCGGCCACCGCCGCCGCCACCAGCGAGATGACGAGGCAGGCGAAGAGCATCAGCGAGAAGAAGACCCAGAAGACGCGGGTGCGCAGGCCCTGGCGCACTTCCTTGACGATGATGGGGTTGAGCCGCTCGGCGAGCTGCTGGCCCGCGCGGTCGAAGACGTCGCCCTGCACCGCCGCGGCGGCGCTCACTGCACCTTCCCCTTGGTCACCGAGAGGAACGCGTCTTCCAGGTCCGGCTGCCGCGCCGCCATCGCGCACACCGGCGCGCCGCTCTGCACCAGGAGCTTGAGCAGCCGCGCCGCCGCCTCGTCGACCCAGAGGCCGCCCGGCACCTCGCCCGCGGCGAGCTCGAGCCGCACGCGCAGGGTGCGCCCTTGCGGCACCACCGCCTTCACCAGCGGCTGCTCGAGCAGGAGCCGTTCCGCCGCCGCCACCGCGGCCTCCAGCGGCGCGCCCGACGAGAAGAGCGTGACCTCGAGCTCTCCCGACGGCAGCGCGCCCGCGGTGCGCGCGAGGATCTCGCTCACCGGGCCCGTCGCCAGGAGCTTGCCCTGCTCGATGATGGCGCAGGCGTCGCAGATCTCCGAAAGCTCGGTGAGGATGTGGCTCGAGATGAGCACCGCCTTCCCTTGCGCGGCGAGCGCCTTGAGCAGCTCCCGCAGCTCGATGCGCGCGCGGGGGTCGAGCCCGTCGGCAGGCTCGTCGAGGATGAGGAGCTTGGGGTCGTGCAGGAGCGTGCGCCCGAGCGCCACCCGCTGTTTCATGCCCTTGGACAGCGCGGAGGTGAGCTTGTCCTTGAGCGGCACCAGCCCGGCGAACTCCATCACCGACTCCACCCGCTTCACCCGCTCCGGGCCCTTGAGCCGGTAGGCGCGCGCGAAGAAGTCGAGGAACTCGTGCACCGTCATGTCCTCGTAGGTGCCGTAGCGGTCCGGCATGTATCCGAGCAGCGGCCGCACCACGTCGGGGTGGTCGACGGCGCTCTTGCCGTCGAGCAGCACGTCGCCGGTGGTGGGCACGTCGAGCGTCGCCAGGATGCGCATCGTCGTGCTCTTGCCGGCGCCGTTGGGGCCGATGAAGCCGAGGATCTGCCCGGCCTCCAGGCTGAAGCTGACGTCGTTCACCGCCTTCAGCGGCCCGTAGAAGCGCGACAGGTTCTTCACCTCGAGCAGGCTCATCGCTCCACCTCCCCGCGCACCAGGTGCGCGCTGTCGCTGTGCGAGACCCGGAGCCCCGCGGTGGGCGTGAAGCCCTGGCCCTCGAGCGCGGCGACGAATTCCCCGCTGCGCAGCTGGGCCGACAGCCGGTCGCGAACCGGCTCCGCGAAGCGCGCGGCGGCGGCCCTCGAGAGCGCGAGCTCCGGCAGCCCGTCGGGCTGGGCGACGCCTTCCTCGCCGTCTCGCAGTCCCTTGACCACGTAGACCTGGGTGCCCAGCGCCACGGCGAGCGACGACACCGGCGCGCCGAGCGCGTTCTGCACCCGCACCTGGCCTCCGGCTTCCTTCACCACCACGCGGGCGCGGGTCGGCTCCACCGCGAGGAAGCCCCACTCCCGGTAGGTGCGCGACGGCACGAAGTCGCCGCCGAGCGCGAGGCCCTGGGTCCAATCGAGGCTGGTGGCATACGGCTCGCCCGACTCGTTCGTCGGCCCCACCACCGCGGTGGTCACCGGGAGCTGTGCTCCCGACGGCGCCAGGTTCGCGTAGTACGCGGTGTTCCCCACGGTGATGGCACGGTGCCGCGCGGAGTCGAGCAGCGTGTACCCCTGGGCCGAGGCGTGCACCGTGAAGCCGTCGCGGAAGGCGGCGATGCCGATGATCAACACGCAGGTGGCGAACGCGGTGGCGGGCACCGTCACCAGCAGCGCCGACGGCCCACGGCGCCGCGCCACGAAGACGCTCCCGGGGCCGATGGCGAGCGTGAAGAGGAGGATGATGACCAGGAAGCGCGCCACCGGCACCGTGGCCTGCGGCAGCAGCGGCGTGCTCTCGTCGCCGCTCGTCCCCATGTACCGGTAGCGGTTCCCCAGGGTGCCGACGTTCGACGGCGTCACCGGCACCTGGTGGGAGAAGTCGCCGAGCACCAGCGTGCAGTCGTTGCAGCGCACCACCCGCCCGAAGCCGTAGGTCCCGTGGCCGTCGTCGGCGAGGAGCGGCAGCGCCTGTTCCACCGCGCGCGAGACGGTGCCCAGCACCAGCGTGCCGCCGGTCGCCGCGTAGCCTTCGAGCGCGGCGCGCTGTCCTTCGGCCAGGCTCTCCAGTCCGAGCTTGGGGAGCAGCACCGCGTCGAAGCCCACGTAGGCGGCGAGTTCGGTGGGCGCCTGCGCCGCGGGAAGGGTGACCACGGTGATGTTCGACTTGCCGGTGTTGTTCTGGGGCCGCGACTTGAGGAAGTGCTCCGTCTCGGACTCGCTGCCCAGCGAGAGGACCACCGGCTGCACCGGGTAGACGGCGTTGAAGTACACGCTCGCGTTGTGCGTTTCGTCGATGCCCGCCCCGGAGGCGCGCAGCGTCCCGTAGCGCCAGTGGAAGGGAACGGGCATCAGCACCTGCCGCCGCTCTCCCGCGCGCACCGGCACCAGCTTCTGCGCCGGCCGGGCACCGGCGTTGTTCGACGAGTAGACGAGGCGCACCGTGCCGTCGGGGCCGAGGCTGTTGTCCACCTCGACCTGCAGGAGGCCGTAGCCCGAGCGCGGGGACGGCGCGCTCACCACCGCCGACACGCGCGTGCGCCCGCCGGCCACCGAGTTCCGGTTGGTCGAGGTCAGCGACCAGCTCACCCGCCGGGAATCGTTCGAGGAGATGGTCTCGCCGTCGTCGTCGGCGATCGCCGGCTCGTCCGGCGCGGGGACCGTCACCGCGGCGGCGGCGGGCGGGCGCGCGAGGAGCAGCGCGAGCGCGAGGCTAACCACGGATCACCTCCGGCACCGCGCGCAGCAGGTCGTCCACCACCTGACCGCCCGCCACCTTCTCGAGCGAGGCCTCGTAGCCGAGCACCAGGCGGTGGTTGAGCACCGCGAGCGCCACCTCGCGCACCTCGTCGAAGCCGACGTTCGGCTTGCCCTTGGCGAGCGCCCACGCACGCGCGCTCGACGCCAGCCCGAGCGCCGCGCGCGGAGAGGCGCCGTAGCGGACGAAGCGCTTCACGCTGTCCGGCGCGGTCGGCGCCGCGGGGTGGGTCGCCTCCACCAGCCGGCCGATGTACTCGGCGACCGGCTGCGGCAGGTGCACGCGGTCGACGAAGCCGAAGAGCCGCTCCAGCGCGGGCGCGTCGAGCACCGGCTTGAGCGCGGGCGGCGTCCCCCGCGTGCGCTGGGTGAGGATGCTGGCGAGCGTCTTGGCGCCCACCGCCGGCACCTGGACGCGGAAGAGGAAGCGGTCGAGCTGCGCCTCGGGCAGCGGATAGGTGCCCTCGAGCTCGATGGGGTTCTGGGTGGCGAGCACGAAGAAGGGCGACGGGAGCTGGTGGGTGGTGCCCAGCACGGTGACGCTGCGCTCGGCCATCGCCTCCAGCAGCGCGGACTGCGTCTTCGGGCTCGAGCGGTTGATCTCGTCCGCCAGCACCACCGAGGCGAAGAGCGGCCCGGGGCGGAAGACGAGCGCCTTCGCCTCGCCCTCCAGCACGTAGGTGCCGGTGATGTCGCCCGGCAGCAGGTCGGGGGTGAACTGCACGCGTTTGAAGGGCAGCGACAGCGCGCGCGCCAGGCCCTTGCAGAGCTCCGTCTTGCCGAGCCCGGGCAGACCTTCGAGGAGCACGTGGCCGCGGGCGAGCACCGCGGTGGTGACGCGGTCCACCACGGCGCCCTGGTCGAGGAGCACCTGGTTGAGCGCGGCCTTGAGCATGGCGATCGGCTCGCCGGCGGCCTGGACGTCTGCGGGGGACAGAAGCTCGCTCACGTGGACCTCTTCACTTCGAGTCGAAGTACTTCTCGATGAGCTCGCGGTTGCGCGGCAGCAGCGCGCTCTCGCGATGCCCGGGGGCGGTGTCCCCAGCCGCGGCGGCGCTGGAGGTGGTGGTGCGCGGCTGGTCGCGCGACGTCTTCGGGTTGGCGGCCTTGAGGCCCCAGAGTTCATCGGGCGCGCCGCCCTGCCCGGGCGGGAGCGGCTCGAACTTGAGGCGGTCGGGATCCATCTCGGCCTGCCCGCCGAAGACAAGCTCCGGCGAGTCGCCCGGGCCGTGCGCAGCGCCGCCCTGCCCCACGCCGTGGCTCGCGTGTCCCTGGGAGTCCCCCTGGCCCTGCTGGCCCTGCCCCTGACCTTGCCCCTGTCCCTGCTGGCCGTGCCCCTGGCCTTGTTGCCCTTGCCCCTGCTGCCCCTGCTGGCCTTGCCCCTGGCGGCCCTGCTGCCGCGACGCCTGCTGCTGCTGACCCGGGCTGAAGGACTTCTGGAGCTGTTGCTGACGATTGGCGAGGGCCTGGCGGAGATCCGAGACCTGCGAGCGCGAGGGTCCTTGGCCTTGCTGGCCTTGCTGGCCTTGCTGGCCTTGCTGGCCTTGCTGACCTTGCTGACCTTGCTGACCTTGCTGACCTTGCTGACCCTGCTGACCTTGCTGACCCTGCTGACCCTGCTGACCCTGCTGACCCTGCTGTCCCTGCTGTCCCTGCTGTCCCTGCTGTCCCTGCTGCCCCTGCTGCCCCTGCTGCCCCTGCTGCCCCTGCTGCCCCTGCTGTCCCTGCTGTCCCTGCTGCGCTGGATCCGCATCGGATCCACTCTTCCCCATGGCCTGCTGGAGCGCCTCTTCCCCGCTGTTCGCCTGACCATCCGAGAGCGCCATCAGCGCGCGCTCCAGCTCCTCCTGCTCACGGCCCGGGCTGTCCGCGGTCTGGGCCTGCGCCATCGCGTTCTCCAGCGCCTTGGCAGCCTCCTCGGCGCGCTGGAGTTCGGCAGAGGCCTCGGCCGCCTGGCCCTCGAGCCGCTGCGAGAGCTGATCCGCCGCCTCCCACTCCGCGGCGCCGAACTCGCCGTCGGCCAGCGCCTCCTGCAGCCGCGCGAGTTCGGCCTTCGCCGCGTCGTCGACCGGCTCTTCCTTGGCGAGCGCCTCGACCTTCGCCTCCACCTCGTCGAGCTTGGAGGCGGCCGCGGCATTGGTGGTGCGCGCGAGCCGCTCCGGCAGCGGCACCGCGAGGGCGACCGCGAGGAAGAGCAGCGCGAGCACCACGAGGCCCAGCTGCTGACCGGCGCGGAACGGAGGCAGCGCGAGCGTCCTCACCCGCTGGTTCAGCCCCAGCTCCCACTCGCCGACGCCGACCTCGAGGCGCGTGAGCAAGAGCCCGCCGGCCTGCGACGCGCGGTCGGCGATCACCGCCGCCTCACCCTCCGTCACCCGCCCTGCGCGGCGACGCCAGAGGAAGCCCACCAGCACCGCGACGGCCGCGACCGCGCCGGCGATGGGCGTTCCCTTCTGCACCGCGAAGCGCCACACCGCGACGAAGCAGACGGCCAGCCAGACGGGCGCCACCAGCACGCCCAGCGCCACCTCGGTGTCGAGGCGCCGCTGCACCCGCCGGATGCGGGACAGCACCACGGCATTCTTGCGGCGTTCGTCCCCGGCGGACATGCGCTCGTTCGGACCCCGAGAAGAAAGCCGGACCTTAGTCAGATATTCCTGACCCTCCTCGGTCAATTGAAGTTCCGCGCCGGACTCGCGCGGCGCTCACCGGATCGGCAGCGCGCGCAGCTCGGCGCCCAGCGCCTCGAGCTGGGCCTCCCGAGGGTGCCCGGCGCGCCAGATGAGCCGGAACGCGTCGGTCCGCAGCGCGAGCGACGGGAAGAGCACCTTGAGCTCGCCGGCCTTCACCTGGCTGCGCACGAAGTACCTGGGCAGCACCGCGACGCCGTCACCTTCCAGCGCGCGGTGGCGCACCGCGGTGATGGTGCCCAGGTACTGCACCGACTCGAAGAGCCACCGTTCCCCGGGAGGACGCGCGTCGAGGAAGTAGCGGAAGAGCGGCAGGTCGCCGCTGATGTCCAGGAGCCGCAGCGCCGCCGCGTCCTCCGGCTCCCGCAGCGGGTGCGCCTTCAGCAGCGCCGGCGAGGCCACCAGCGCGTAGTCCTCCTCGTGCAGCGTCGCGTAGCGGATGTTCGACTCCGCGATGCGCACGCTCGAGATGGCGCAGTCCACCAGGCCATTGCGCAGCGCCTGCAGCATCTCGGGGCTGTCCGCGAAGTGCAGGTGCAGCGTGCGGTGCGGCACCTTCACCTCCAGCACCTTGAGCGCCGGCAACAGCCACGAGAGCCCGAGCTCGAAGCGCGTGCTCACCGTGAGCGCGTACGGCGTGGTGTCCGGCGCCGCCGGCGACAGACACAACCGCGCCGCCTCCAGCGCCTCGCGCGCCCGCGGCCACAGCGCGTGCCCCGCCTCCGTCAGCGCCACCCGCCGCGTGCTCCGGGTGAACAGCGGCGTGCCCACCTGCTCTTCCAGCCGGCGGATACGGTCACTGAAGGCCGCCGGCGACAGCGCCACCTGCTTGGAGGCCGCGCGAAAGTTGAGCCGCGACGCGCCCGCCTCGAAGCACCGCAACGATTCCAGGTCCGGGAGCACCATTCACCCCTCCAGAACACCGGAGCGTCGTTCATCATGGGCTGGCTGACAAACGGACGATCCGAGGCAACTTTCGACGGTGTAGGTGCGATAACCACCCAAACCAGTCTCTCAATCCTTTCCTGGAGTTGTCATGGCGAACGTCGGTGGTGTGGGGGAGAAGCTCTTCAAGCAGGTGGCGAAGGAAGTCGTCGGGGACAAGAGCCCGGGCAAGTCGCAGGTCCAGGGGCCGGAGATGACGCTGGCGGTGGCGGCGCTCTCGGTCGACGGGTTCACCAAGCGCGACGCGCAGCTGCTCAAGACGACCTTCGCCGACGCGAACCTCTCCATCGCCGCGCGCGCCGTCTACACCGATGCGCTCGGCGTCGACGCGGTCGACACCTTCAAGGCCGGCAGCTACGGCCGCATCACCGGCACCGTCGAGCGCCGCGACATCATGGCCATCGGCGGCGAGGCGCCTCCGTCGGGCGACTGGCTCAAGCTGTCGTCGGCCATCAAGGTCGACGGCAAGCTGGTCGACAGCGTGTACCTCGGCGACGGCTTCCGTTCCGGCAGCAAGCTCGCCCTCAACGGCCGCTTCGACGTCGGCACCTACGGCGGCGTGGAGACCACCGCGCACACCTACGTGCAGCTCACTGGCATCTCCAACCTCGGCAAGGGTGAGCCGCTCTTCGACGGCAAGAAGTTCACCGACGCCGAAGGCAAGACGCTCGCCAGGCTCTCGTACAACCGCCCGATGATCATGGACGCGCCGGCCGTCATCCTGGTGCTGAGCGCGGACCAGAAGAAGGCCTTCGTCGGCTCGATGGGCGGCTTCATCCGCCCGGAGATGAACCCCTTCCACGGCTTCCGCAGCCAGAAGGAGCTGGTGAAGCCGACCCGCGTCGAGACCAGCGACCTCACCGTCGGCGCCACCACGCTCAAGAAGAACGGCGAGTCGCTCGACTTCATCGGCAAGGACGCGCAGAACCGCCGCTGGTACTTCGACGGCGACCGCAGCACCGCCTTCGGCGTCATGGGCGGCAAGGTCGACCTGGCGATTCACACCAGCTAGCGGCGATGCTCGCCCGCGATGGCGGGACGAGCGGTGGAACACTTCGATGCCTTGGTGGGGCTGCTCACGCTCGAGCAGCGCCACGAGGCGCAGGCGCTGGAACAGGCCCGTGCCGAGCTCACCCTGGGCGAGCTCGAGGCCCAGGGCCTGGTGGTGCTCGACGTCGAGGCCACCGACGAGTCGCGTGGCCTGGGCGGCCGCCACCTGGTCACGCTGCAACGCAAGGACGGTCGCCCCCTGCCCGCGCGGCTGGGGCCCGGCGACATGGTGCGGGTGAGCCCGCGCCGCGCCGAGGTCGAGGCGGCGCCCAGTGCGCTCGTCTCGCGCGCGTCCCGCACTTCCCTCACGCTGGCCTTCGACCGCGTCGCACCGCCCTTCGTGTCCGAAGGCCGCCTGCGGCTCGACGTGCTCTCGAGCGACGTCACCTTCCAGCGCATGGCCGACGCCTGCCGCGCGGTGAAGGGGTGGGACCAGGGCCAGCTGCGCGATCGCCGCGAGGTGCTGCTCGAGAACCAGCCGCCGCGCACCGAGAAGCCCCAGCCGCTCGAGCTGCCGCTCAACGCCGAGCAGGCAGAGGCCGCCGCGCGCGCGCTCGCCGCCCGCGACTACTTCCTCGTCCACGGCCCGCCCGGTACCGGCAAGAGCACGGTGCTCGGCCACGTCGCCCGCCGCGCCGCCGAGCAGGGCCACAAGGTGCTCCTCACCGCCGCGTCCAACGCCGCGGTCGACCACCTGCTGGAGGTCTGCCTCGAGCAGGGCCTCAAGGGCGTGCGCGTCGGCCACCCGGCGCGCGTGCTGCCGCACCTCGTGGAGCACACGCTGGACGAGCTGGTCGACGCGCACCCCGACCGCATCGCGTCGCGCGAGCTCTTCGACGAAGGCTTCGAGCTGCTCGGCTTCGCGCGCAAGCAGCGCACGCAGGGCCGCAGCCGGCAGCGCTTCTCCGAGGCCCGCAGCGCGCAGGCCGAGGCGGGCCGCTGCTTCGACGAGGCACGGGCGCTCGAGAAGCGGGCCGTCGCCCAGGTGCTCGACGGTGCCCAGGTGGTGGCGGCGACGCTCGCGACCTGCGCCGGCCACACCGTGAGCGGGCTGCGCTTCGACCTCGCGCTGGTGGACGAGGCCGCGCAGGCGGTGGAGCCGCTCACGCTCCTCGCCTTCCTGCGCGCCCCGAAGGTGGTGCTCGCGGGCGACCCGCAGCAGCTGCCGCCCACGGTGAAGAGCCAGGACGCGGCCGCGAAGGGCCTCGCGGTGAGCCTCTTCGAGCGGCTCCACCGCGCGTCGGGGAGCGCGGCCTGCACGCTGCTCAAGGAACAGCACCGCTTCCACGCCGCGCTGATGGAGTTCCCGTCGGCCACCATGTACGGCGGCGCCCTGCGCGCGCACCCCGACGCCGCGGGCCGCACGCTGGCCACCCAGCTGAAGGAGGCCGACGGCCTCGACGCGCCGCCGCTCCTCTTCCTCGACACCGCGGGCAAGGGCTTCGAGGAAGCGGCGCCCCACGGTGGCGCGTCACTCGCCAACGACGGCGAGGCGCAGCTCGTGCTCGCGCGCGCTCGGGAGCTGCTGCGCCGCGGGCTGTCGCCCACCGAGCTGGCCATCATCTCGCCGTACCGCGCGCAGGCGCAGCGCCTGGCGGAGGCGCTCTCCGACGTGCCGCAGGTGGAAGTGGACACCATCGACGCCTTCCAGGGCCGCGAGAAGGACGCGGTGCTGGTCTCGCTCGTCCGCAGCAACGGCGACCAGGCGCTCGGCTTCCTCGAGGACCTGCGCCGCATGAACGTGGCGCTCACGCGCGCACGCCGGCATCTCTTCGTGGTGGGGGATTCCGCGACACTGGGTGGACATCGCTACTTCGCGGGCCTGGTGGAGACTGCCCAGAAGCAGGGCGGCTACCGGAGTGCGTGGGAGTGGGCGGAGACGCTGTAGGCCTTTTCCACCGTGCATCTCGTGCACACCTGCACGACGTGCGCGGGGCACGCGCGGCCAGATCAGGGAATTTCCACTGCTCCTTCCGGGCACGCCGACTGCTTTCGGCAGAGGGCCATGACGAACCTGCCGGTGGTCACCAAGGAAGCCGATGTGTGGGTGCTGCGCCTCGAGCGCGACAACGGACAGGTCCAGGAGTACCGGTGTGCGACCGAGTCGCAGGCACGCGCGCTCGCCGCGCTGCTCAAGCCGAAGGACGACGCGCCGCTGGCCCGGAGCTGATCAGCCTTCGCCGGTCCGTGGACTGGGCGGCAGCGCGTCGGTCCCGGGCGCGGCGAGCGGCTCTTCCGGCGGGCCCTTCTTCTTCGGGAAGACGATGTACCGGAGCACCAGCAGCTGCGCGAAGGTGAAGACGATGACGTCGCCGATCATCTTCGAGGGGACGAAGGGCACGCCCATGCCGTCGCGAAGGAACGACACGACCTGGCCGTGCACCAGCGACTGGACGGTGGTGACGATGATGAAGCGAATCGCCGGTGAGGCGAGCTTCGGGTTGTTCTCGCGGAAGGCGAAGTAGCGGTTCGCGAGGAAGTTGAAGGTGCAGCCGACGACCGTGCCCGCCATCGCCGCGTAGCGCGAGTGGTTCTCGCCTTCGCCGAGGATCCACAGCGCCGACAGCCCGACGATGAGGTCCACCGCGGTCGACGCCGCCCCCACCACGAGCGAGCGCGTCTTCCACGAGCGCCAGAGGCGCGTGCGCAGCTGTGCAAAGCGAGAGGGCTGCTCCATCGGCGCAGGCGCCATATCAGAGTCCCCGCGAGGGGGAGCGGACATGGCCCGAAATGCGTGCTCCGGGCGCTAGGTGGCCGTTCGCCGACGGCGGAGCAGGAACGCGACCAGCCCCAGCCAGAGCGCCTGCACGCCAGCGGTCTGACACCCACACCCGCTCGCCGTGGTCTCACCTGCGCCGCCTGCAGAGCCGCCTGCTGAGCCGCCGCCTGCTGAGCCGCCTGCTGAGCCGCCGCCTGCTGAGCCGCCGCCTGCTGAGCCGCCGCCTGCTGAGCCGCCGCCTGCTGAGCCGCCGCCTGCTGAGCCTCCGCCCGCTGAGCCTCCGCCCGCTGAGCCTCCGCCTGCAGAGCCTCCGCCTGCCGAGCCTCCGCCTGCAGA
>JAIBBQ010000303.1 GCA_019694595.1 Myxococcaceae bacterium | reverse complement strand
CGCCGCGGTGAGCTGCGGGGTGGGCGGCGCGGCGGCGGGCGTGAGCTCGGCCTGCACCGGGGCGTCGGCAGGTGCGGGCGCGACCTGCGCCGCGGGTTCGGGCGCCGCGGGGACCGGCCCGAGGCGGGCGCGCTCGGCCTCGAAGCGCTCCGAGAGCTTGGGGCTGGTCATCGGCGGGAGCGCGGCACGAGGGTCGAGCTTGAGCGCCAGGCGGAAGTGCTCGTCGGCGCCCTTGAAGTCACCCAGGCTGTAGCGGCAGAGGCCGCCGTAGACCTCGATCTCCACCAGCTCGACCTCGGTGGCCGGCGCCGCACCCGCCTGGGCGAGCTGCTGGACGCAGCGGGAGAACTGGAACTCGTCGTAGAAGATCTTCGCAGCGCGCAGGTGCGGGTTGGGGGCGGCGAGGAACAGCGACGCGGCGAGCTGCGCGAGCATCGGGCGGAACGGTAGCACGCGCAGGTCACCTTCCTGGCCTGGCAGCGGCGCCGACTCCTAGGATGTGGCCATGCCCGAGCGCCTCGGACACTACGAGCTGATGCGCAGGCTCGCGCGAGGCGGCATGGGCGAAGTCTTCGTCGCCCGGCAGATGGGGCCCGGTGGCTTCGTGCGCGAGGTGGTGGTGAAGCGGCTGTTGCCGCACCTCTCGGAGAACGCGTCGTTCGTGGAGCAGTTCCTCAACGAAGGGCGTCTGGCGGGGCTCGTGCAGCACCCCAACGTGGTGCAGGTCTTCGAGCTCGGCGAGGACCGGGGGACCTATTTCCTGGCGATGGAGCGGGTGCGCGGCCAGAGCCTGCGGGGCGTGCTTCGCCACCAGGCGTCGCTCGGGCACCGCGTGCCGGTGGGACAGGCAGTGGCGCTGGCGCTCCAGGCGCTCGACGGGCTCCAGGCGGCGCACGGGCTCATGGTCGACGGCAAGCCGCTGCCCATCGTCCACCGCGACGTCTCGCCCGAGAACCTGCTGCTGTCCGAGCACGGCCAGCTCAAGGTGGTCGACTTCGGCCTGGCGCGAGCGCGCACCAGCGTGGCCTTCACCAAGACCGGCGTGGTGCGAGGAAAGCTGCCGTACCTCGCGCCCGACCTGCTCCAGGGGGCCAAGGCCGATGCGGGCAGCGACGTCTACGCGCTGGCGGTGGTGCTCTACGAGCTGTTCACCGGAGCGCCGCCCTTCGACGCCGAGACCGAAGGGGCGCTCATGTACAAGGTGCTCTACGAGGCGCCTCGACCGCCCGCGCAGCTGCGCGAGGAGGTGCCCGCGGCGCTCGAGGCGGTGCTGGTGCGCGCCCTGGAGAAGGCTCCCGAGCGGCGCTACGGCACGGCGACCGAGCTCGCCTCCGCACTGCGTGCGGCGTGTGGGCCGCTGCTGAGCCAGGTGCAGGTCGCGGAGCTCGGGCGGCTCGTCGAGCCGGCGGTCGGCGACGTCGCCGAGGGCGCCGAGCATCACCCCACCTTGTCCACCGACGCCCCGCTGGGCGCTGCAGCCGCACCGCGGGGAACCGAGGACCTGGCGGGACCCGCGTCGCCGCCGTCGCACGTCGGTGGTGGGACGGTCGACCTCCTGCCGCTGCCTCCGGCGCCGGAGCGGGCACGCCGTTCGCCCTGGACGCTGGCCGCGGTGGGGTTCGGCCTCACCGCCACCGCGCTGGGCCTCGGGTTCTGGTGGGTGCAGCGCGAGCCTGCCCCGGTGGTGGTGCCGGCCGCGCCGGTCGAGCCGCCCCTGCCAGTCGCGGCGGCGCCGGGAGGCGGTGACGCGAGCCCCGAGCCGGCAGTGCTTCCCGCCCCGGCTGCGCCCGAGGTCGTCGCCGAGCCCGCGGTGGAGGAGCGGCGGCCCGAGGCACCCCGGCGGAAGGTCGCGGAGAAGGGCCGGCTCCAGGTGTTCGCCAAGCCCTGGGCCGACGTGTACTGGCGCGGCGTGAAGCTGGGCGTCACGCCGTTGGTGAACCCGGTGGCGATGCCGGCGGGGGCGCAGGTGCTGACGCTCAAGAACGACCAGCTGGGCGTGAGCCGGGAGTTCCGGGTGAAGATCGCGGCCGGCGCGACCACCGAGCTGCGCGCCAACCTGCTCGAGCGCTGACGACGGCTCACACCAGGTCGGGGAGCGCACCGGTGCAGTACGCGGCGTCGCCGAAGGTGGTGGCGCTGACGCCCATCGCGTTCATGCAGGAGACGAGCAGGTTGTTGTGGAACGCCTTGGCCGGGGCGCCGCCGTACTTGAGCGAGCGGCCCATGCGGAACGCGCCGCCGGCGCCGCCGGCGAGCACGAAGGGGACGCGGCGGTCGGTGTGGTCGCTGCCGTGGCCCAGCTCGTTGCCCCAGAGCACGAGGGTGTTGTCGAGCACGGTGCCGCTGCCTTCGGGGATCTTCGACAGCCGCTGGAGGAACGAGGCGAGCTCCGCCGCGTACCAGGCGTTCAAGGTGGCGAGCTTGTCCATCGAGGCGGTGACGCTGTCGGCGTCGTGGGACAGCCCGTGGTGGCCTTGCGAGATGCCCAGCCAGCGCGGGTACACGTAGCTGCGCGAGTACGAGTACTGGAGCGTGGCGACCCGGGTGAGGTTGCAGGCGAAGGCAGCCGCGATGAGGTCGAGCATCGCGCTCGAGATCTTCGGGTAGTTGTCGTTGTCGCGGTAGGCGACGGCGGCGGGCGCGGCGGGCGTGGAGCAGCCCGAGGTCATCGGCGGCGCGGGCTGGAAGAGCGTGAGGCGGCTCTCGAGGTCGCGGATGGCGGTGAGGTGCGCGTCGAGCTTCTGGCGGTCGGTGGTCCCGAGGCGCTTCTGCAGCGCGGTGATGTCGTCCTTCGCCAGGTCGAGGATCGTCTTGCGCGCGAGCGCCTTGGGGTCGGCCACGGTGCCGGCGTCGGCGGTGGTGCCCATGCCCACCGGCACGCTGAAGAGCCGGTTGAAGGCAGCGACCGGGTCGGCCATCGGCGGCACCGGCACGCCCGGCGCGGCGTAGACCATGCGGTCCCACACGGTGGCGGTCGGCGGGTCCTTCTCGGGGATGACGCCGAACTCGAGCGACTTGAACGGCGTGCTGCCGCCGACCGACTGCGCGATGGCCTGGTCCACCGAGATGCCGCCGCCCCAGCCCGCCGGCGTGCCCGAGCCGTCGGTGAACAGCGTGCCGGCCTGGAGCTGGTGCCCGGTGAGCAGGCTGCCCATGCCCATCATGTGGCGCTCGCCGGGGCCGTGGTAGGCGACCTCGTTGTCGATGCCGTCGAGCACCAGCAGCTTCGACTGGAACGGCGCGAGCGGCTGGAGGATCGACGGCAGGGTGAAGCTCGAGCCCGTCGCGGTGGGGAAGAAGCGGTCGGGCACCGTACCGTTGGCGGTGAACATCGCCAGGAAGCGCAGCGGCGGAGCGGTGGCGGCGCGCGCGGTGCGCGGCGTCATCGCCTCCAGCCAGGGCAGCGCGATGCTCAGGCCTCCGAGGCCTCGCAGCAGGGTGCGGCGGCTCAGGGGGATGCTCACAGGGTGCCTCCTTCGGCGACGCGAGAGGTGCGGTACAGGAAGGCATCGGTGCGGGTGAAGTCGACCAGCAGCGTCTTCAGGTCGCCGTGCGAGTCCTCGAGTCCCTTGGTGAGGCGCTCGAGCGAGCAGGCGTCCTGCGCGCGCTCGCCGCGGCCCACGCCGAAGCGGAACCACTGACGCGCGACGCAGGTCTGCACGGCGCTGCTCGCGGCGAGCTTGGCGGCGAGCTCCGCCGGGCCCTGGAAGGTGCCGTTGGTGGCGGGATCGGGGGCGCTCACGATCTCACCCGACACCTCCACCGGCGCGCCGGCCTCGGTCGCGCGCGCGCGGCCCATGCCGTCGAAGCCTTCGAGGCCGAAGCCGATGGGGTCCATCAGCGAGTGGCAACCGGAGCACGCGGCGTTGGTGCGGTGGGCGTCGAGGCGCTGCCGCATGGTGACCGCGGTGGGGCTCGCCGCAGGCACGTCGAAGTTCGCGGGCGGCGGCGGCATCGACTGGCAGAGCAGCTGCTCGCGGACGAACTTGCCGCGGAGGATGGGCGAGGTCTCGGTGGCGGTGGCGAGGCTCGAGAGCATCGAGGCCTGGGTGAGCAGGCCAGCGCGCGTGGTGCCCGCGAGGCTGACGGGCTCGAGCGCGGCGCCCTGCGGCCCGGTGACGCCGTAGAAGTCGGCGAGCGGCTTGTCGACGAAGGTGCGCTTGGAGGTGAGCAGGGCGGCCACGGTGCCGTCGCCCCAGAACGTGTTCTCGAGGAAGGCGGTGGTCTCGGCCTTCATCGACGCACGCAGCGTCGCGAAGAGCGGGAAGGCGGTGGTGTCCTTGGTGGTGTGGTCGAGCCGGCCGAGGCCGAGCCACTGCTCGTGGAAGCGCGCCACGGTGGCGTGCGCGCGCGGGTCGGCGAGCAGCCGGCGCGCCTGGCCGGCCACCTGGTCCGGGGTCGACAGCTGGCCCTGGGCTGCGGCGGCGAAGAGCAGGTCATCGGGCGGCGCGCTCCAGAGGAAGTAGGAGAGGCGGCTCGCGAGCTCGTACGGCGTCAGCGACTGCGCGTTGGCCGCGACCTGGGGGCCGCCGAGCTCGACGCGGTAGAGGAAGTGAGGCGAGACGAGCAGCGCGGTGAGCACGGTGCGCAGCGCGGACAGGTGATTCGCGCCCTGGCTCCGGGTGGTCGAGTAGGCCTGGACGAGGCGTCCCAGCTCGTCGGTGGTGAGCGGGCGCCGGTACGCGCGCAGCCCGAAGGTCTCGATGAAGGTGCGCGCGCACGCGGACTCACCCCGCATGGCCACGTCGCACGGCACGAGGGCGGCGGGGTCGGCCTTGGCGGCGAGCGCCTCGGCAGCGTCGAGGTACTTCTCGGCGAGCAGGCCGGTGACCACCATCGCCTCGGCGTCGTTGTCGAAGCTCAAGGAGGCGTTCTCGGCGGGAAACGCGGCCGACGGGTGGCTGCCGTCGCCCAGCAGGTCCTTCACCGTGTTGTCGTACTCGGTGGAGTTGAGCCGGCGCAGCGGTGACGCGCCCGGCGAGGGCACGCCGGTGCAGGCCGAGGTGGGCGTCGAGTCCGGCGGGGTCACCGGCAAGGGCGGCATGCCGGGAATCGGCGGCTGGGTGGGCGTGCTCCCGGTGGGCATGCCCGGGACCGTGCGGGTGGCCTCGGGCGCCGGCGGAGTGTCGATTTCTCCGACGCAGGAGAGTGGAAGCGCGAGCAGCAACAGCGCAGGGGAGAGCCGCATGCACCTTCCCAGAGCAAGGACGATGCGCGGCCCCAAGTGCTCGGAGTTCCTGGGGGAATGGGCTTCGCCCCCTGTCCGTGGAAGGTGACAGCGGAGCGACCTGGCGCAAGGCACCCGGGGCCCCTGTCCGTGAATGTGAACGGGGCTGCGGTGAACGGCGACGCTCGCCGCGTACGCCGCGGGGCATCCGCGGGAGATCACTCGACGCCGTGGCGAGGCATGCCGCTTGCGAAGCAGTGCCCTCATGCGAGCGCTCCTGCTGTGCGCGATGGCAGTGCTGGTCGGGTGTGTCGGCGAGATGTCGGCGCTGGGTGGAGATGGCGGTCGGCCCGCGGGGGCGTCGGGGGCGCTGCAGGCGAGCGCGGGGGCCGATCGCTCGGCGACGCCGGGCGACGTGGTGGAGCTCGTGGGGTCGGCGACCGGGGGCAGCGGTGCGCTCTCGTTCCGGTGGACCCAGGTCGGCGGCGCCACCGTCGTCCTCAAGGACGAGAGCACTGCGAAGGCGTCCTTCGTGGCTCCCGCAGTCGAGACCCTCACTGCGTTGTCGTTCACCCTGACGGTCGGCGACGGGACGGTGGAGAGCCACGACGAGGTGACGATTGCCGTGGTGCCGTCAGGCGGGAGCGGTTCAGGGGGCGGCGCTGGCGGCGGCTCCGTCCACGGCGGGCAGGGTGGAGGGACTGGCTCCGGAGCTGGTGGTGGCGCTGCTGGTGGCCAAGGTGGCGGCGGCTCGGCGGGCGGCGGCTCGGCAGGCGGCGGAGCGGCGGGCGGTG